>JAGPVI010000061.1 GCA_018067115.1 Bizionia sp.
GTGGCCTCTTCCTTACCAAGGAAACGCTCTACCCCTGAGCTACACCGGCTAAATATTAGAGCGAGAGACCGGGTTCGAACCGGCGACATTCAGCTTGGAAGGCTGACGCTCTACCAACTGAGCTACTCTCGCAATTATTTAATTCCTTTTTAAACTTTAAAATTGTGGGGAGAGCAGGATTCGAACATGCGAAGACGTAGTCAGCAGATTTACAGTCTGCCCTCGTTGGCCGCTTGAGTATCTCCCCAATTTTAAAACTTATCACTCTTTTAAAGAACGTTACAAATTGTAGTTTCCTACGTTTTGTTTTTTTGAGCCGATGGAGGGACTCGAACCCACGACCTGCTGATTACAAATCAGCTGCTCTAGCCAGCTGAGCTACATCGGCTTTTACTACTTTTCTTACGTATAAAAAAAGTCCGCTATTTCTAACGGACTGCAAATGTATATATTTATTTATTTAATCAAAACATTTTTAGCAAATTTTTTATGATTATTATGCTCTTAATTTATCTTTTCGCTTTTTTAGCTGTCTTTCTAACGATGCAACCGCAATATCGACACCTTCCTCGAAGGTTCTACACTGCTTTTTTACCATTAAGCTATCTCCCGGCACACTTACTCTTGCTTCAAAAATTTTATTTTCCTTATTACTAGTGTTTTCTACCTTTAAATACACATCGGATTGTATGACCTTATCATAAAACAAATCTAGCTTATTCATTTTAGTCTGAATAAAATCAAGTAATTTTTGGTCTGCGTGAAAATTTACGGATTGTGTGTTCACTTTCATATATTATAATTTTTAAATTGAACAATTAATGCTTGTCTATTTCTTACTCCTAGGATGCGCGTTTGAATACACCTTTTTTAACTCGGATATACTATTATGAGTATATACCTGCGTTGCAGCCAAACTAGCATGCCCCAATAATTCTTTAACAGCATTTAAATTAGCCCCTTGGTTTAATAAGTGTGTCGCAAAGGAATGCCTTAAAATATGCGGACTCTTTTTTGCTTTCAAGGAAGCTTTACTAAAGTACTCATTAATTATTCTGTAAACAAGATTTTCGTATATTTTAACGCCTTTTTTTGTTAAAAATAAATAAGGTGAATTCGCCCCGTTTTCAAGTAATTGACGCGCTTCAAGATACAGTTGAAGTGTTTGTATTACACTTTCTAATAATGGAATATAGCGCTCTTTGTTTTGCTTCCCTAACACCTTCACAGTTTTATTTGACAAATCAAAACTAGACAACTGCAACTCTATCAACTCAATACGTCGCATTCCGGTGGAATAAAAAAGCTCAATGATGAGTTTGTTTCTAATACCTTCAAACGAATGACTATGACTAATACCGTCTAAAACAGAATTTACTTCAGCTTTTGAAAACGGAATTTGAATCTTTTTACTCGTTTTTAATGCTTTATGTTTTGCCAACGGATTAACTTCAATGTTTTCAACTTTTAAAAGAAATTTAAAGTAGGACTGTAACGATGAAACTTTCCGGTTTATACTGCGATTAGTAATTTTGGTTTCTACCAACGCTACAATCCAACTCCGTATTTGCGAATAATTAACGTCTGCTAAATTAGCATCGCCATAATGATTATCTAAAAAGGTTTGAAACGCTTCTATATCCCTAGAATAAGCACTTACGGTATGCTTAGAATATTGCTTTTCTAGCGATAGATAATCTATAAAGGCTTGTAAGGACATGTGTTTAACTCAAGGTTTTTAATGACATTCTTAAAGGTACTACTTTTAAAAATAAAGCTTTGTATAAACAAAAAAAACTCACTTTAAAAGTGAGTTTTATAGTAAAAAAAAGTTGCAGCCTACTATGCGTTTGCTACGTCTTTTAATTTTTGAACGTACTGTGCTTTTTGAAGCAAGGCTCTTTTAGCAACAGAAGGTTTAGTAAATTGTTTGTTCTCTTGTAACCTATTTTTAGTCTGTGTACGCATAAATTTACGCTTGTAAACTTTTAACGCACGCTCTATATTTTCTCCGTCTTTAACTGGAATTCTTAACATAAAACCATAACCTCCTCTCTATTAAATTTTTGGAGTGCAAATATAAAAAGGAAATTTAAATGTCAAAACATAAACGCCATTTTTCATAGTACACTCTACACTTTCATCCTTCTTTAAAAATCACTATGTTTCATTTAGAACTACTCTTTAAAAAGCGTAGAGCGTTTTGTTAAGTCTTGAATTAATTTCTCGTCTTCTTCGCTTTCTAAAAACGTATTGTAACTTTCCCAAAAGGTTTTATTGTAAGGTTTGGCAGCAAAAATATCTGCATCCCAAGGGGTGTTGAGTGCTTCATTAATTTTTTCTTCGTCTAAAATGATTTCAGAAAATAATATTTCTTGAACAGCATAATAAAATCGCTCATCGTTATTAGGTATTTCTTCTGGCTCGTTTTTAGTATTACCTTTCGCAATAGTACTTGTTTTTGCTTTAGTCCCAACGTTTACCAATTTTGGCGTTTCATAAGACACGAAATTCGGATACATTCTATTTTCGTATTCAATATAATTAATCACTAATTTATGATTAACAGTGGTACCAAATAAAGTTTTACTTCTACTTTTTTGAGCTGCCGACTTTGCTACTAAATTATATTCTATTCTTTTAATTGCATAGGTATCATAATAAATATAAAGCAACCCTTCGGCACTGTAACCTCCATTATAAATACCTTTTGTTTTTAGATCGATAAGCTCACGTCCCTCAGAGATCTTAAGCTTATAAATCTTTCTCCCATTATCTACTAAAATCGTATCTAAACTAAAATGATGCGTTTCTAAGATGTCTTTATTGAATAACCCTGCGGAAGTATTCGAGTTACGAACAATGTTTAATTTCCCTTTAAACAAGGTTTCTAAACCATTTATTCTCGTATCATTCCACTTGATGGCTTTTATTAAATTAGATCTTTTAATAGTGTCGCGACGTAGGTTTTTGTTCCTTAAGTTTAACGACGGGTTTTTATCTTTTAAATATGCTGTATACGTTAATGTACTATCAATATCACGTAGGTCGTAACTTTTTCTAACTTGGTCTACATTAATCTTTAAGTTTTTAGATGCTGCTGACTGAAAACTAGAATCGTAAAGTGTAATCGCGCTCTCAATAAGCCACTTAAACTCTTTTTTATTACGTTCTTTATGTCTCAAGAACCCTTTTTGCATATACGGGTTTTCGGGTAAGTTTTCCGGTAATTCTTTCAAGGCACGCATTACGATATCGTTTCCTGTTTTTGGCCTTGGGGTGGTTACTAATTGCACCTCTTCTAGAGAAGCAATATCTTCTTCTAAATACACCTCTTTGGAATTATCAAATAACGAAATGGCCATTTTATAACTCTTATACCCAATAGACGACACCACCAAAGTATCGTTAACGTGGGCAGATGGCACCAATAAAACAAACTTACCATCGGCATTACTTACCGTTCCAATAGTGGTGTTTTGTATGTAAACACTAGCACTTTCTAAAGGTTCTAAAGTCATAAAATCGACAATCTTATTTTTTAATTCTTGTTGCGAAAAAGCAGATAAACTTAGTGCAAAAAAGAAGAAACTTAATAGATACTTAGCGAGATTTTTTTTCATTGAATAAGGTATAATTAAAACTAGATTATTGATGAATATTATTTCCTATTTAAACCCAAAAAAAGGATGATTGCCAAAATACGAACCTTTTGGCAAACACCCTATTTTATTTTTATTTCTACGTTATTAGGCAAATGAGGTTATCATTTTCCAATCACTAGTTTACCTAGTGTTTAACCGCTGGCTTATACTCTTTCTTATCAATTACCATTTTAGCGATAATCAATAAAATAATTTTCGCAAAAAAAGTAAAGGTTTTAGTGCTTCACCGCTGGCTTATACTCTTTCTTATCAATTACCATTTTAGCGATAATCTCACGTAAGATTTCAGAGGTACCACCACCTATTGGGCCTAAACGACTGTCTCTAGATAAACGTGCTAAAGGATATTCTTCCATATAACCATAACCACCTAACATCTGTAAACATTGGTAAATAACCTCATCAGACATTTTTGTAGAACGTAATTTAGAAATAGTAGCTTCTTTAACTACATATTCTCCTTTATCTAAACGCGCAGCTACCGAGTAGTTAAACTCTTTACACACTTCCATGTCTGCAAAACAATCTGCCATTGTATGGCGTAATGCTTGGAATTTGTTTATTGTTTGTCCAAAAGCTTCACGCTCACTCATATATTGTACTGCATATTCTAAAGCAAATTCTGCTCTAGCGTGTGCATTTACCCCCATTATTAAACGCTCGAAAGCAAAATGTTGCATAATGTATGGAAATCCTTTTCCTTCCTCACCCATTAAATGGCTTGCAGGGATCTCTACGTTATCGAAAGCAATTTCTCCAGTGTCTGAAGCTCTCCATCCTAGTTTATCTAATTTTGTTGCCGATACGCCTTTAGCATCTCTATCTACAACAAACATACTAATTCCTTTATTCCCTAATTCTGGACTTGT
>JAGPVI010000118.1 GCA_018067115.1 Bizionia sp.
TTGGAAAAAGAGTCTTTAATTCGGCTTCAATTTGTTCGGTTCCGAAACCTTTCGCATTTATATCTTTTACACCACATGCCAAGCATTTTATCTGCATCGCCATAGTATAACCGCAATAATGGCATCGCAATTGGTTGCGATATTGATGGTAAGTTAAGCTCACATCGCAATTGGTACACTGTGGCGAATGTCCACAGGTATTACATTCTACAATAGGCGAATAGCCTCGTCTATTTTGAAACAAAATAACCTGGTGCCCTTCTTCTAAAGTAAGTTGAATTTCTTCGATCATTCTATCGCTAAAATGACCTTTCATTCGTTTCTTTTTGTGCTTTTCTTTAATATCTACCAGCTCTATTTCTGGCATTTGCACATTATTATAACGCCTGTTTATTTCAACAAGACCATACTTATTTTCTTTTGCATTGTAATAACTTTCTAAGCTTGGCGTGGCACTTCCTAATAGTGTTTTTGCTTTATGAATATGAGCCAACACAATAGCTGTATCGCGAGCGTGATAGCGAGGCGCAGGATCAAATTGCTTAAACGATTGCTCGTGCTCTTCGTCTACTATAATTAAACCAAGGTCATTAAAAGGAAGAAAAATAGACGAACGAGCACCCAATACAATTCTGGCTTTCGGTGAGTCCTGCAATACATTATTCCACACTTCTACGCGCTCGTTAGGCGAGTATTTACTATGAAACACCGCAACTTGCTCACCAAAATAATCTTGCAGTCGTGAGACCAATTGGGTAGTTAAAGCGATTTCTGGTAGTAAATACAAGACTTGCTTATTTTCATTTAATACAGCTTCAATTAACTTAACATAGACTTCGGTTTTACCGGAAGACGTTACACCGTGAAGCAATACTGTTTTTTGAGTTTTAAAAGACTCTGTGATTTCGGCTAAGGCCCGTTCTTGGTGTTCGTTTAAAGCTTTAGAGGCTTCATTTTCATCACCATCATATTCCACACGATCTGTTTGAATATGGTATTCCTCAAGAATATCTTTATCTATTAATGTTTTAATTATTGCCGAAGAGCTTCCGCTAGCCTCCACCAAATCGGTAACTTTAATAGGTTTTTTGGTTTTGGCAGTTAATGTAAATAAAGAGAGTACTACTTCGCGTTGTTTTGGTGCGCGACTTAACACGTCTAGCAAGTCGGTTAATGCGGCTTTAGAAGAATAGCTAACGCTTAGCTTTACATATCTAACATATTTAGGCTTATACTTCTCGTAAATTTCTTCGTCTACCGTTATCGCATCTTTTTCAATTAGACGCTTAATTATAGGAAGTACATTTTTCTTATTTAAAATACTAGAAATCTCTTGTATTTTTAAAGTGGGCTGTTGATTTAAAGCTTGGTATACCAAAAACTCATCATCTTTTAAATCGGCCTCATCAATAATGGTGACTTTATTTAGGTTCACAATGGTTTCACTTTCTAAAATAAAAGCATTGGGGAGCGCTGCTCGCATAACCTCGCCAATCGTACACATATAATATTTAGAAATCCATTGCCATAATTCGATTTGTTTCTCGTTAACAATAGGTTCTTCATCTAATATTTGATGAATTTCTTTGGCCTCATACAACACGGGAGCCGTAGTATGAACATGCCCAACAATACCCGTATAAATTTTTGATTTACCAAACGGAACAGACACCCGCATTCCGGTTTTTAAAGATGTAGATTCCGCTTGCGTTATGCTATACGTGAATAAATTTTCGATGGGAATAGGTAATATAATATCTACGAAGTGCACGCGCAAAAAACTATTAAAAAATGAGTATAAAGCTAAATAAATATAGCGAGAGTTAGTGTTCTAATTTACGCGCTCCCAATATTGTGTAGAATATAAAAAGGCAATATAACCACGTACTTGAAGCACATCTTTATTATCGGTTAAGCCCAAACGGCAGGTATACTCTTTACCTTTAGTAGGGTCGAAAATGGTTCCTTCTTTATAGTATTTACCACTTTTTTCCATGTTTTTAATAATCTCCAAGCCTAAAATTGGTTGGCCCTTATCTGCGCCTTCACATTGATCGCAAATAGCATCTTGCTTGTCTTTATTTAAAATTTCGACAATCTTACCAAAGATTTTACCGTTTTTTTTTATAGATCTCTACGATACTTTTAGCTTCTCCAGTTTCGTCATCGATCGTTTTCCATTTTCCAAGAATATCTTGAGAGAAACCTGAAACCGATATAAAAAATACTGCAATAAGGATAAATTTATTCATTGTTTTGATGTGTTTTTCTTAATCTAATTAATGACATATTAAGTTCAAATCCTAATAAAAGAATATTTGCATTTAACCACAAGTAAAATAATAAAATTAACAGGGCACCAATGGAACCATAGAGCTTGTTATAATTTGAGAATTGCTCGATATAAACTCCAAATAAATACGAGGTTAACATAGTTAAAACCGTAGTTAATAAAGCCCCAAAAGAAAAGAATTTAGAATTCTTACCTTCCTTAGTCCCAAAGTAATATAAGGTAGCCGTAGCAATATAGGTCATAAGCACAAAAAAAGCATACTGTGCGAATTTCGCCCAGAACCCCGTTTCTCGTCGCGTTTCGTACCCATAGCTATCAAAAACCTCCATTAAATTATCGACAATATAAATTTGAAAATAACCTAATACGGCAACGGTAACTATTAGTAAAAAGGCAAGAATTAAAGCAACACCCATAGCATATAAATACTGCTTAAAAAATGAGCGCATTAATTGCTCATGATAGGAGCTTTCGAAAGCTACAAACAACGCACTCACACCATTAGCCATTAAAATAACAGCAATTAAAAAAACAGTAGATATCAATCCGCTTTTGGTATTACTCCCTTTTAAATTTTCAAAAATATTATCATGAAAAAATTCGGTTGTTGTTGGCGGCAAAACGGATTCTAAAAAGGCTAAAAAGTCATTTTCAAAGCCACTAATAGGAACATATGGAATGACAATTATTACAAACAGTAAAAACGGAAACAAGGCCATAAAAAAGCTATATGCAATAGCACTTGCACGCGCGGTTAAAGCCCCTTTAGCGATACCAATAACGTAAATTTCCAGCAAATCGTAGAGTGATAAGCCTTCCAAACCGGGCAGTTTTAACCTGCTAAGCAACTTTACTAAGCTACTAACTACAGGTATTTTACTCAGTTTTTCTTCTATTTCTTGCGACATTAGTCGTAGCGCTTAAAGTATAATTAATCGACTGCTTTTAGGCTTAAATCCATATTGTAAACAGAATGTGTTAGCGCGCCAGAAGAAATATAATCGACACCACACGAGGCATACTCTCGAATCGTTTCTTCATTGATACCTCCTGAACTCTCGGTTAAACAGGTATCGCCAATTAGCTTAACAGCCTTTCGCGTATCGTCGTAATTAAAATTATCTATTAAAATTCTATACACGCCTTCCGTTTGTAAAATTTCTTCAATTTCTTTTAAATTCCTAGCTTCTACAATAATTTTTAAATCGCGATTGGTTTCTTTAAGATAGTGTTTCGTTTTTTCGATGGCTTTCGTGATGCCTCCAGCAAAATCGATATGGTTATCTTTTAGCATAATCATATCATACAAAGCAAAACGGTGATTCTCTCCTCCTCCAATTTTTACAGCCCATTTTTCTAGAGCTCTAATTCCAGGGGTTGTTTTACGCGTGTCTAGTATTTTTGTTCCTGTGCCTTCTAATAAATCTACAAACTGTTTAGTTTTGGTGGCAATAGCACTCATACGTTGCATTGCATTTAATACTAAGCGTTCGGCTTTTAAAATAGATTGCGATTTACCTTCCACATAAAAAACAATATCACCATATTTTACTGGCGAACCTTCTTCCATTAGCGTTTCCACTTTTAAATTGGGGTCTATATATTTAAATACTTGTTTCGCAAAGGTTATTCCAGCAATTACACCTTCATCTTTCACCAATAATTTTGCTTTACCAGTTGCAGAATCTGGAATACAAGCTAAAGAACTGTGGTCGCCATCACCAACGTCTTCACGAATGGCATTTGCTATAATTAACTCTATTTCCTTATCAAATTGTGCTTTACTAATCATTGATTTATTCTTTACTGCTAAAGTAATAAATTGATTCTCGTTTTTTGAATTTTAATTGTAGTTTAGCGACAAATCAACCAATTTATATTGAAAATTAGTTTTACCATACTTAATTTCATCATTTTATGCTATTTGAATCTATATGAGTAAAGAATAAGCAGATAAATACTGTTTTTATTTACAATTGAAATACTAGAAAAACGTTTAAAATAGATAAAAAGAATAAACCTGTGCCATTAAAACCATCCTTAAATGACCATTAAACTTATCGCTATTGGTAAAACCGACAGCAAACAATTACAAGAGTTAATAGACGATTACCGCAAGCG
>JAGPVI010000119.1 GCA_018067115.1 Bizionia sp.
AAGCGCTGAATAGCAGCTATACCCAATTCAACCTGAGTATTAATATCTGCATCTGATAGTGATTGTTGTAAGAATTCTTGCTGCGGGGTTTGCATTTGCGACAAATCGATATCGAAAATGAATGTTACAATTGAAAAAAGCACACCTCCTAAGAGTATCCAGATAACAAACTGAGTAACACCGGCAAGGGACGTTCCTATAATTTTACCTAACATTAACTGCATAGGTTTCACGGATGAAATAATAACTTCAATAATACGACTTGTTTTTTCTTCGATAACAGAGCGCATAATCATATTTCCGTAAATAATGATAAACATAAAAAGCAAATATCCAGAAGCGCCACCAAATATAAGTTTAAAAAAACTATCTAATTTTGATGTTCTTTCACCATCAAAATTTTCCTGATTTATAGTAATATCGATGGTTGATGATTTTATTAAAGACACATCAACTTTTTTCTGAATTAAATTTAAATCTGTTAAACGCCGTTCAATTTTTATTTCCAAATCTGAAATCACTGACATAGACGCCGATTCTTGCGAATAAAACTCAATGCCTTTTGTTATATTTTCTGGATTGTCGAAAGAAGAGATATGAAGTAAACCATAATTTTCTTGTTCTTTCACAACTGTTTTAGCGGTTTCTAAAGACATATTACTAAGTATCTTATATTTAGTAAACTCTGAGTCTTCGAACATATCGTGCACCAATCCAGACTCGTCGAGCACTGAAATATGTCGGACTTTATCGTTATTAATTTGTGATAAATACGCGACTAAGGTCACTAAAGCAATCATAATAATAGGACTTAATACAGTCATTATTACAAACGATTTATTTCTAACCTTGGTGAGATATTCGCGTTTTATTATAAGTGGTAAATGATTCATAAGGCACTAATTACTTTTTACGGTTTTAATAAATATATCATTCACACTAGGAATAAGCTCTACAAAATGCGACACTTGTCCTTTACCCGTTAAATAATTCAACAGTTCGTTGGCCGAGCCCTGTTCTGTCAGTTTAATATTTAGTTTCAACTCATTACCAAGGGTTCTAAATTCGGCTGGGCTAACCATAAAACGCTCTGCAAGATTTTGGCGTACTTGTTCAGGGTTATCGGTATTTAAACCAACCTCGAACGTATTGGTTTTATATTGTTTTTTAATATCTATTAAATTACCGTCTAGTATTTTATTCGATTTATGAATTAATGCAATATGATCACAAAGCTCTTCAACAGATTCCATTCTATGGGTCGAGAAAATAACGGTTGCCCCTTCATTTTTTAATCTTAGAATTTCATCTTTAATAATATCTGCATTTATGGGATCGAAACCAGAAAAAGGCTCATCGAAAATTAATAATTTAGGCTCGTGTAATACTGTGACCACAAATTGTATTTTTTGGGCCATTCCCTTAGAAAGTTCTTGTATTTTCTTATTCCACCAATCGCCAATTTCTAAGCGCTCAAACCACTCGTGAAGTTTCTTTTTGGCTTCGGCCTTCTGCATGCCTTTAAGTTGTGCTAAATACAATGCTTGCTCACCAACTTTCATAGATTTGTACAACCCGCGTTCTTCGGGTAAATACCCAATATCTTTAATATGAGCATTTTTTAAAGGTTCACCATCCAATAAAACGTGCCCTGTATCTGGCATTGTAATTTGATTGATAATTCTAATTAAAGTGGTCTTCCCTGCTCCATTAGGTCCCAAAAGTCCAAAAATACTACCTTTAGGCACTGCAATAGACACGTTATTGAGGGCGGTATGCTCCCCAAAAGTTTTAGAAACTGAATGTGCCTCTAATAAATTGTTCATATAATTATAATTGCTACGCTATTTTACTCTGTAAATATAAAAAAAGGAACGCTCGCATTTTAGCACTAAAGCGTATTTTAATGCCCCTATCGAATAAAAAAAGCAGCAAACACTCTTTTAGACAGTATTAAGAAGCTATACTAGATTAAAAAAAGGTCTAAAAAGCAAAACCCACCCTTAAAAATAAGGATGGGAAAAAAATTGCTATGAAAAAGAAAAATAATTACTGGCGCAATACCAGTAATATACCAAATATAGCATTTTTTACTATATTATTGATTAATGCGCTTAATAACTTCCTGAAAAACAAAAAAATCCTGTAAAAACAGGATTTTTTTTAAGCGCTAAAAAGCGTTGATTAACGTATCATTTAATTAAGAAAACATATCTTTTACTTTCTCAAAGAATGATTTGTCTGAGTGTTCAGGTTTTGGTTGAAAATGCTCATCATCTACCATACTCTCAAAAAACTCTTTTTGTGTTTTACTTAATGTTTTTGGTGTCCAAACATTAACGTGTACTAATAAATCTCCTTTACCATACCCATTAATACTTGGTATTCCTTTACCACGTAAGCGTAAAATTTTACCAGATTGCATTCCAGCTTCAATTTTAATACGCACTTTACCTGTTACAGTGTCGATTTCTTTAGAACTTCCTAAAACAGCATCTGGCACACTTACATACAGATCGTAATGTAAATTATCTCCTTCTCGCTGTAAAGTCGCGTGATCTGCTTCTTCAATAGCTACTAATAAATCTCCAGAAACACCATTTCCTGGCGCTTCGTTACCTTTACCAGAAACTTTAAGCTGCATCCCATCGACAACCCCCGCAGGAATTTTTACCGGAATCGTTTCTTCTTTTATTTTAAAACCTTGAGCATCTGCATCATCTGGTTTTTTATCTATAATCTGTCCTGCTCCCCCACATGAAGTACACGTGCTAGCGGTTTGCATACGCCCTAAAATAGTATTGGTAACACGCATTACTTGTCCGGCACCATTACACGTAGAACATGTTTTATAGGTAGTGCCCGCAGCTTGTACTTTACGCTTTACTTTTATTTTTTTCTCTACTCCATTAGCAATTTCTTCTAATGTAAGTTTTAAGCGTACACGTAAATTACTTCCTTTTACACGACGTTGGCCACCGCCACCTCCAAAACCAGAGAAACCGCCGCCGCCGCCAAAGCCACCACCAAAAATATCACCGAATTGGCTAAATATGTCATCCATATTCATACCGCCTCCGCCGCCACCAAAACCGCCGTTTCCGTCGAATGCTTGGTGACCAAATTGGTCGTATCGTGCTTTTTTATCTGCGTTACTTAAAACTTCATAAGCTTCAGCTGCTTCTTTAAATTTACTTTCGGCTTCAGTATCATCAGGATTTTTATCAGGATGAAATTCTATCGCTTTTTTTCGATATGCTTTTTTAACTTCCGCTGCTGTAGCACTTTTTTGTATGCCTAGTATTTCGTAATAGTCTCTCTTTGCCATCGTTTTGTTTTATTGGCCTGTTACCACCTTTGGGAAACGAATTATTTTGTCTCCTAATTTATATCCTTTTTCTAAAACGTCTATAATTTTACCTTTTAGCTTATCACTTGGCGCTGCCACTTGCGTGATTGCCTGGTGCATATCGGCATTAAAATCATCTCCAGATCTAACATCGACTTCCGATAATCCTTTTTGCTCTAGTGTGTTTTTTAATTTTTTACTAATTAATTCCACTCCTTTTAAAAGGCCTTTTTCTTTAGTCTTAGAAATCTCTAAGTACGCACGGTCGAAATCATCAAGAACAGGAAGTAGTGACACAATTACATCTTCACTTGCTGTTTTAAATAATTCGATACGCTCTTTCGAGGTTCTTCTTTTATAGTTTTCAAACTCAGCAAAAAGACGTAAAAACTTATCTTTTTCTTGATTTAATTCTTCTGTAAGCTTCTCTTCTGGAGAAAGCGTTTCGTTTTCAATAACTTCTGCAGTATTCTCCTCGATAGATTGCTCTACTGCTTCTTCGTTTTTATCTATGTCTTTACTCATTGTCGTATTCTTTTTAAACACAATCTACTTGTGGCAAAAGTGCTGCCATTAATATAAAAATGCCATAATGTCACTTTTTAATTTTAAGATTTTTTTTTGAATTCTATTCGGTAGATTAATTATATTTGATGTCACTAATCATTTAATACAAATTAAAATTATGAAAAGAAGTTTTTTAAATATTTTCGCTGTTGTTGCCCTTGGCCTAGCTGTTGTAGGATGTAAAAAAGGAAATGAAGCAACCACAACCGAAGCTGAAGCTCCTGCAGTAACAGAAGCAACTGCTCAAACATACAAAGTGCTTACTGACGAGTCTACGATTGAGTGGAAAGGGTTTAAACCTGCTGGAACACATTTTGGAACAATTAATATTGAAAGTGGAGTTCTTAATCTTGAAGATAACGTTATCCAAAGTGGTACTTTCTTAATTGATATGACGTCTATCGAGGTTAACGATTTAGAAGGTGACGATAAAGCAGGTCTTGAAGGACACTTAAAAGGAAGTATGGAAGGTAAAGAAGATCATTTCTTTAACGTTGAAAAATTCCCTACTGGTACTTTTGAAGTTACTGGTATATCTACTGATGCTGATGGTAATATGATGTTATCTGGAAACTTAGAGTTAAAAGGTAATAAAAATAACATTACTATTCCTGTAAGCGTAGCTACAAGCGGTGAAGATTTAACTTTAACAAGTGACACTTTTACTATAGACAGAACGAAATGGTCTGTAAATTATAGTTCTAAATCTTTATTTGAAGATCTTGGAGATAAATTCATCAATGATGATATTGAATTAAAAATTGTTGTAAAAGCTAAAAAAGCGTAATACTTTTTTACAACTTACATTACATAAAAAGCCATTCTTAATTAAAGAATGGCTTTTTTTTATGACTGTATTTTAACTTGCTAATTATTGCTGCGGGGATTGCAGCAACTCGTGTAATGCTGCATTTAAATTGTGGTACTTAAAATGAAATCCTTTATTCTCGATTTTCTTAGAACACACACGCTGACTTTCGAATAGTAAAATATGCATATCTCCTAAAACCACTTTCATAACGAATTTTGGAATATTAGGTAAAAACAATGGTGCATCGAGTTGGTTTGCAATGGCCTTTGTAATTTCGGCGTTAGTTTTAGAGTTTGGTGCAACTCCATTGTACACCCCTTCTAATTTAAATTGTGTAACATAAATAAAAATGCGTGCTAAATCTTGAATATGAATCCAAGAATTCCATTGTTCGCCCGAGCCCATATTAGCTCCGAAACCATACTTTATAGGTTTTTTCAATTCTGGAAAAGCACCACCATCGTTAGAGAGCACCAAACCAATCCTCACTTTAGATACTGTAATACCTAGCGAAGAAAAATTATCGACTGCATTTTCCCAAAGCGAAACCACCTTACCTAAAAAGGAGGTGCTCACGTTCTTTTCGTCTTCGGTATAATAATTAGTCAACGAATCTGGATAAATCCCAATAGCACTAGCCGAAACTACTTGAGTTACGGTATGTGTATTATTCGCTAAAGTTTTATGTAGTAACGCCGTTGTTTTTACACGACTGTCTATAATAATTTGTTTTTGTTTGGACGTCCACCTTTTAGAGATACTAGCGCCAACCAGATGTATAATAGCATCGACATCCTGTAAACAACTAACATCAATTTCTTCGGTATTAGGGTTCCATAAAAAGCCACGATAGTTATCTTTGTTAGAAAGTTTAGAAGCACTAGTCGTTAAATAACTCACCGATATGTTGTTATCGTGACATTGTTTAACGATTTCACTCCCTATTAATCCTGTGGCTCCGGTAATTAGTACGCGCATTTCATTTTTTTATTTAAAGTACAAAATATCACACCGTCAGTTGCCATCTTTAAGTAAGGTTTAACATATGGAAAACACTATAGTTTATAGGCTCTAAGCATATGTCGTTTGCCTGGAGGCCCATCAAGTTTTTCGACTTTAAAACCTGCACTAATCATGGCGCGTCTTGCATGCCCTTGCACACAATAGGTTACCAAAACACCATTGGGTTTCAATGCGGCAAACATAGCTTTAAAAATAGCTTCGGTCCATAATTCTGGTTGTACTCTTGGGCCAAAAGCATCAAAATAAATCACATCGAATTCGGAGATAGCGTCAATCTCAAGAAAGCTCTTTTTTTGTTTTTTAAGCTGAAAGACATCCGAAACAGTTTCAAAAGTTTCCCAAGGTTGGGAATGCATTTTATTAAACCATGCGGATGCGGCATCTAAAGTTCCCTCTGAATAATTGAGCGACTGCAGTTCTTCCTCGGTAATAGGATAAGCTTCTACCCCAACATATTTAGTCGGCAACTGATGCTTTTCAGCGTATAACAAGGTTAAAAAAGCATTCAATCCCGTACCAAATCCTATTTCTAGAATTGACACATCTTGAATGCTTTCTTTATGTTTTTCCGAAGTTAAAAAACCAACAAGTCCTTTTTCTAAATACACATAATTCGCCTCTTGTATTGCGCCGTGTTTAGAATGGTATTGCTCGTTCCATTCGGGAATATGAATGGTTTTAGAACCATCCTCGGTAGTAATAATTTGTCGTTTCAAATTACTTTTTTAATAGTACGCCATCAGCTTCAAAAGAATATGTACGTTTTGGCTCTGTAATTGCCGCAATAGCCTCTGGAGATTCTCCAGCATCTTCGGCATAATGACGTTGTTCGTCTACTGAAACTTCCTTAACATAAGCTTTACCATTAATAATAACGTCTTTTCCCTTAATGTCTTTAGGCATGAAGAAACCGTAGTCTTTAAATTTAACCATCGCTTGTTCTTCGCCTCCTAAATCTAATGTCATCCAGCATCCTTTAGACTGACAAACCTCATCTACTTTTGCAATAATTTTAGAGTCGATACTGTCACCAATTTTCATTCCTTTATAATGTTCTGCCATAGAAGCTGCAGCAATAGCGTCGTCTGCGACAATCTCTTTACCGAAAGATTCGTATTCGCTTTCCGTTACATTTTCAGGAACCACCATCTCTGTTACTGTTTCTACAACGTCTGCATCTGTTGGTTTATTTTCTTCTTTACAAGCCACTAACGAAAGGGCCAAAACTGGAATAAGCAAGTAGTTTTTCATATTATTTATATTAAATTATGCTTTTTTTAACAAGTTCAAATATACTATTTTAAGTACAAAATCTATATTTATATGTCTGAATTCTGTATTTTTGCAGCTGAAAATAAAGCACCATGAACACAGAAAAAAAACATAATTTAGAAATAACTAAAGCAAAAGAGTCTAAAATAGATAGCGTAGATTTTAACAATTTATCTTTTGGACGCTCTTTTACCGACCATATGTTCTCTTGTGATTTTAAAGATGGTAAATGGCAAGTAGGAAAAATAACACCTTACAGTCCTTTAACTTTAGATCCTTCTGCAAGAGTTTTTCATTACGGCCAAGCGGTTTTTGAAGGTATGAAAGCCTTTAAAGATCAAGAAAACCAAGTTTGGTTATTTAGACCAGAAGATAATTTTAACCGTATTAATAAATCGTCTGCGCGTTTAGCAATGCCAGAATTCCCTAAAGACATCTTTTTTGAAGGTTTAACAGAACTTTTAAAATTAGACGACGCATGGATTAAAAACACAAAAGGAAGTGCAATGTACATAAGGCCTTTTGTAATTGCGACTGAGCCTGCTATTTCGGCATCGCCAGCAAGC
>JAGPVI010000125.1 GCA_018067115.1 Bizionia sp.
TTTAAATTATAGTGAATCTCAAAATAAAGCCGTGGAAACTATTGTACTTAAAGCTCATAACAACCAACTTAAATATTTACGCAGTTTACCATTACATAAATCTCAACATTGTATAAATGGAATACATAATAATTGGGGCACCGTTACCTATAAACTAAAACCAAATTATGAGTTTGAAATACAGATCTTAAAACTGGGTAATATGGTCGAGGTTATAGAACCACAATGGTTTAGAGAAAAAATAAAAAAACACATTAATGAGATGCATAAACTGTATAACTAAATTTGTTTATTGAACAGAAAAAACAAAGACCATAAACAACAACTCCTTTTAAGGTGTTAAAGCCGTTTCTAACCTAGAAATGGCTTTGTTTTTTTTGTATTTTTGATTAAACTTTATCTTTTAAATGAAAAAAACAGTTCTTTTATCATTGCTTCTCGTCTTAGCTGTAAATAGCTACAGCCAAGGCTTACTTTCAGAAAAAAACAACTTTACACATCAAGATACGCTTCGTGGTACAATTACTCCAGAACGCGAATGGTGGGATTTAACTTACTACCATTTAGATATTGCGGTAAACCCTGAACAGAAATCTATATCTGGAAAAAACACCGTGCAATACAAAGTGTTGCAACCGTATAACGTTATGCAAATAGACCTGCAAACCCCGCTTAAAATCACAAAAGTTATTCAAGACTCTCAAGAACTAGAAGTAAGACAAGATGGTAATGCGTGGTTTATAACATTAAATAACGAGCAAAATATTGGCGATATACAAACTTTAGATGTCTATTACGAAGGTCACCCTAAAGAAGCTGTTAACGCTCCTTGGGATGGTGGAATTTCTTGGAAAAAAGACAACAATGGAACTGATTTTATCGCGTCCTCTTGCCAAGGCCTTGGCGCCAGTGTGTGGTGGCCAAATAAAGACCATATGTACGATGAGGTCGATAGTATGCTAATTAGCGTAAATGTACCCAAAGAACTAGTTAATGTATCTAACGGCAGACTGCGCAAAATAGAACCTAAAGAGAATAACACAACAACCTACCATTGGTTTGTAAACAACCCTATTAATAATTATGGCGTGAATATTAATATTGGTAACTACGTTAATTTCTCTGAGGTTTTTAAAGGTGAAAACGGAGATTTAGATATGAGTTATTACGTATTAGACTATAATTTAGAACAAGCAAAAAAGCATTTTAAAGATGCGCCGAAAATGATGAAAGCTTTCGAACATTGGTTTGGCCCTTATCCGTTTTACGAAGATAGCTTTAAGTTAGTAGAAGCGCCTTATTTAGGAATGGAGCACCAAAGCTCTGTAACTTATGGTAATCAATTTAAAAATGGTTATTTGGGGCGTGACTTATCGGGTACCGGCTGGGGTTTAAAATTCGATTTTATTATCATTCACGAAGCTGGCCATGAATGGTTTGCTAATAACATTACCAATAAAGACATTGCAGATATGTGGATTCACGAAAGTTTTACAGCGTATTGTGAAAGCTTATTTGTGGAGTACTATTATGGCAAACAAGCGGGCTCAGAATATGTTGTTGGAACACGAAGAGGTATCCAAAACGACCGACCAATTATTGGTAAATATAATGTGAATAACGAAGGTTCGGGAGATATGTACTACAAAGGCGCAAATATGCTTAACACCATTAGGACGCTTTTAGATAACGATAAAAAATGGCGAACTATACTTCGTGGTTTAAATAAAGACTTTTACCATAAAACGGTGACTACACAACAAATTGAAAATTACTTAATAGAAAAAACAGGCATAAATCTTCAGCCAATTTTCGATCAATATTTAAGAGATACTAGAATTCCTATTTTTGAATATACTATTGAAGGCAAAAAACTAAACTACAAATGGAGTAATACTGTCGATGACTTTACAATGCCCATTCAAATTGAAATTGATGGAAAATCAAAGTGGATAAAACCTTCTAAAACTATTAAAACATTAAAATTAAAATCTACAAACCCTGATTTTAAAGTGAATACAAATTTCTATATTGAAGTTAAAAAACTTTAAATTTAATACAGCATAAAATGAATATTCAAAAAGTAACTTTTAAAAATAATGATGGTTTAGAATTAAAAGGGCGATTAGAACTTCCCTTACAACAAAAACCCCATAATTTTGTGCTTTTCGCACACTGTTTTACCTGTAATAAAAACCTGTCTGCCGTTAGGAATATTAGTCGGGCCCTAACATCCAAAGGATTTGGTGTTTTACGATTCGATTTTACTGGCCTTGGTGAGAGCAGTGGTGATTTTGAAAACACTAATTTCTCTGGAAATGTGTCAGATTTAATCGAGGCTTCAAAATATCTCGAAGAAAATTATTCCGCTCCTACTCTACTTATTGGTCATTCGTTAGGTGGAGCTGCTGTAATTTTCGCTGCAAACCAACTCGATAATATTAAAGCAGTAGCGACTATTGGTGCGCCTTCAAATCCAAATCACGTTGAACACTTATTAAAAAGTAGTCTCGACGAAATTAAAACCAATGGCAAAGCAGTGGTTAATTTAAGCGGAAGAGATTTTACAATAAAAAAGCAATTTTTAGACGATTTAAAAACAAAATCTCTTCCTGAAGTTGCCAAAAACCTTAACAAAGCAT
>JAGPVI010000126.1 GCA_018067115.1 Bizionia sp.
ACCAACGATTTAGCAGGAGATGGTACAACTACCGCTACTGTTTTAGCGCAAAGCATCGTTAAAGAAGGCTTACGTAACGTAGCCGCAGGTGCAAATCCAATGGATTTAAAAAGAGGTATAGACAAAGCAGTTGCTGCTATTGTTGCAGACCTTGCTAAACAAAGTCAAGAAGTTAAAAACTCATCAGAAAAAATTAAGCAAGTTGCTTCAATCTCTGCTAATAACGACGAATTAATTGGTGATTTAATCGCTAATGCTTTTGGAAAAGTTGGTAAAGAAGGAGTGATCACTGTAGAAGAAGCTAAAGTAACAGATACTTACGTAGATGTTGTTGAAGGGATGCAGTTTGACAGAGGATATATCTCGCCATATTTCGTTACTGATAGCGAAAAAATGATGACAGACTTAGAGAATCCTTACATTTTATTGTACGATAAAAAAGTATCGACTATGAAGGATTTACTACCGATTTTAGAGCCTGTAGCACAATCTGGAAAACCATTATTAATTATCGCTGAAGATATTGATGGTGAAGCATTAGCGACTTTAGTTGTAAATAAACTACGTGGATCCTTAAAAATCGCTGCTGTAAAAGCACCAGGCTTTGGAGATCGTCGTAAAGCAATGCTAGAAGATATCGCTATTTTAACTGGAGGTACAGTAATCTCTGAAGAAAGAGGTTTCACTCTTGAAAATGCGACTTTAGACATGTTAGGTACTGCCGAGCGTGTTACTATCGATAAAGACAATACTACAATTATAAATGGTTCTGGAGAGAAAGACATGATTAAAAATCGTGTGAATCAAATTAAATCTCAAATCGAATCTACTACAAGCGATTACGATAAAGAAAAGCTTCAAGAGCGTTTAGCTAAATTAGCTGGTGGTGTTGCTGTATTATATGTAGGTGCTGCTTCTGAAGTAGAAATGAAAGAGAAAAAAGATAGAGTTGACGATGCATTACACGCAACGCGTGCTGCTGTGGAAGAAGGAATCGTTGCCGGTGGTGGTGTTGCCTTAGTTCGTGCTAAAGCTGTTTTATTAAATTTAGAAACAGTGAATTTAGACGAAACTACAGGAGTTCAAATTATTGCTCGCGCAATCGAATCTCCTTTAAGAACTATTGTTGAAAATGCAGGTGGTGAAGGAAGTGTAGTGGTATCGAAAGTTATGGAAGGTACAGGTGACTTTGGTTACGATGCTAAATCTGAACAATATGTAAATATGTTAGAGGCAGGAATTATCGATCCTAAAAAGGTAACGCGTATTGCATTAGAAAATGCTGCGTCTGTTGCAGGAATGATTTTAACTACAGAATGTGCTCTTGTTGACATTAAAGAAGAGTCTTCAGCTGGAGGCGGAATGCCAATGGGTGGCGGTATGCCAGGTATGATGTAATATCACATCTTTATATAAATACAAAAAACGCTTCAATTAATTTTGAAGCGTTTTTTTTATAATTTACTTAGAAGCTTTTACTCTTTATGGTCGTTTACAACTTCCTCTTCTCGGTATTTACAACACGGGTGAACGGTTGCATACGCTTCATCAGAAGCCTTTAGTGCCTTAGTATCATGCCCTACTGCTATAATATTATTATGAATTTCGTTTAAATTTGTCTTTTCTTCATTGTAAATAAGCTCTAATTGATGCGTTTTAACATCCCAAATTGCAGACTTTACTCCTTTTGTTTTAAAACACGCTTTTTCAATTCGGTCTTTACACATTCCACAAACCCCATCAACTTCAATAGTTGCTTTAGCATTTTTATTTTGTGCGATTGTTGTTAAACCCATTAATAAAAAAAGGGTTAATACTGCTATTTTTTTCATTTTAATAATTTTTAAATTTCCTTAAGTTTGGAAATAGTTAGGTTAAACTTCTACTCTATTTTAAATCGTAATCCTGCATAATAATTCGAACCATATATAGGGCCGTATACAAATGTAGTATCAAAATTAGAGCCAAAAGGATTGTCTGCCCCTAAAATAGGATTGTCTTGTCTTACATTTGTAATATTCTCACCTCCTAAATATACTTCAAATTTTGGAGAAAACACTTTGGTAATTTGTACGTTCAAGGTTCCTACAGTTGGTGAATATTCCGATAACTGATAGGCTATAGGATTACTAGCCGTAGATGAAAAACGCTGTTTTCCTAACCAATTAAAAGTAGCATCAAATTTCCAATGCGCTAAATCGCCTTCTTTTATTGGGGTTTCGTAAGACGCATTGGCAAAAAATCTGTTTTTTGGAATTAACGGTTTTTCTAATTGTTCTGAACCGTATTGCGTTTGTACATCGTAATATTTATAAGCTAATCGTGTATCAAATCCTTTAAACATATTGTAATTTAATTCCACCTGAAAACTATTCGCAAAACTATTACCTTCTAAATTATAGAAATTTACCATTTGCGGATTTTCGTAATCTACAACCACTTGATTTTGAAAATCGGTTCTATAATAATCTACCGTTATATCTGCTTTTTGATTAAATAAATTAAATCCTTGTAAAAAGGAAACTCCGTAATTCCAAGCTATCTCAGGGTCTAACCCATATATTTCACCAGTAATATTTAAAATATTTACAGTTCTTGAAGTAGAGAAGATATTTTGATTTTCGGCAAAAATGCTGGCACTACGTTTTCCTCTACCAAAAGAGGCTCGCAAAGCAGATTTTGCCCAAGGCGAATAACGAGCATGAACCCTAGGAGTAACAAAAACACCTAACAAATTATGTGTATCTACACGCAGTCCTGCCGTAATATTTAAATCGTCAAGATTATCGAAAGCAAATTCAAAGAAAGCACCAGCAGATGTTTCTGTTCGTCCGTAATCTTTGGCGTTTACCATTTCATTATAATGATCGTAAGTATAACTTAAACCTGTTTTAAATTTACTTCTAGAATCGCCAATAATAGAGTTATACATAGCGTTTGCATACAGACTATTTTGATGAATATTATAATTATTCAAGCCAAAATAAGATTCTTGTTTATGACTACTAAATGCCGTTTGCACGCCAACACTTTGCCAAGGAATTTCTGGATTTACATATCCTAATTTAGCAGACACTTCATATCTGTCTGTGTCTATTTCACTTCCCCAAGAGCGTGTTGTGCCTCTGTCTGTTTCAGGATTAAAATCGGTTTGTCCAGTTTGCTTTTCATCTTTTAATAACTTAAAATTTATAAAACTTACAAACCCTTTTTCTAAGTCGGTATACTGCCAGCGATTCATTACGTTAACTTGGTTATAGAGTGGCATATCTAGAAACCCGTCATCATTAACATCATGTTTTTGGCTGTGTGTGTTACCATGTAAATAAATACCTGTATCCCATTTATCACTTACTTTAGTATTAAAATGAGTATTAAGCTCTAGCCGCTCATTACTAGCACCATATATATTAACAAATAATTTATGGTCTGTAGAGGGCTTAACCAACTCTGCATTTATTTGTCCGGCAATACTTTCAAATCCATTAACTACGCTTCCTGCGCCCTTAGTTATTTGAATACTCTCTACCCAAGTTCCAGGAATAAAGCTTAAGCCAAAAGCTTGCGATGCACCGCGAATAGATGGAATATTTTCAGTAGCAATTAATAAATAAGGACTAGTTAATCCCAACATTTTTATTTGTCGGGTTCCCGTAACTGCATCAGCAAAATTAACATCTATAGACGGGTTCGTTTCAAAACTTTCAGACAAGTTACAACACGCTGCTTTTAGCAACTCTTTACTACTCACTGTAAAAGTATTCGTCGCTTTTAAATACGATTTTGCAGTGGCTTGACTTCTTGAAATGATTGTTACTTCTTCCAAATCCCCTGTAGCCTTTAATGCGTGGCGAACTGTTTTAAGAGAAGAGATCGTTAAGGTATCTGTTTTAAAACCAACATAACTAACTATTAATTTCTTGTCTTTTTCGGTATAGGGAATAGTAAATTCTCCATCGAAATTTGTGGTTGTTCCCACGGTGGTATTTAACCAATACACGTTAGCCCCAAACAAAGGTGTTTGTTTATTTCTTGAATTGGTCTCCATAATAATTCCGGAGAGTTCATCTTGCGATAAAGCTGCTAACGGAAACATAAATAGGAGGACTATTATATTCTTCATTATAATTTTCTTTATTTTATTTCATTTAAATATGCTCTGTATAAAGTTACCCCTATTAAGACAATCTGGCTATTAGACAGCGTTTAAAGGCGTACTTTATTACGCTACAGAATATAATATTCACTGTATACTTGTAGCTGGTTCCGTTTACACGGAAATAAAAAAAAGCAGTAAATTAAATCAAGAATATATTGTTAACCACATGTAGGTCGACAATAAGCTTAGGAGGATGATAGTTATTATAAAGCGTTTTACGCTTAGGCAAGTCTTCAAAAAGTTTTGAAAACGAATAGATATACGAGTTTACAAAAAGCTGTTGCGTATATTCTAAATCGGTAAACGTAGTAAAAGCAAGTGTATTTTGACCTTGAACAACATCAATATGGCTTTTACAGCAACTTACTTTTGCAATGGCACCTTCCTTAGAGTCAAAACTATTTGCGCTACACTCTTTTCCTTCAGAAAAAATAGAAACATCTACTAATACATCGCCACAATAATGCCTTTCAATAGTAAGAGATACTGTTGAAAACAACACCAACAAGGCTAATGTTATAGAAAAAAGTCTATTTAGATTCTGTTTTATCACAACTCAAAACTACAAAAAAAATAGCATAAAATTACACTATCTATTTGGCAATTTTATGATAATAAAATGCTGGCAATAGTAACAATAAAAGCAAAGGTTGAATTAAAAATCGACGGATATTAAAAAACATATAGTAATCCTCTTGTTTTGGGTGAATGACAAAATATAAGAACACGAAAATCAGTACAACATAAGACGTTATAAATATGACTCCAGAAAACTTAACAATACTCATATCCTTAAAAAAAACATAGAGAATACCTATAGAGATCACGGTATTCATTACATAGCGCAAGGTGGCAAAAAGTGTTAATTTAACGAGTTCGCGTCGTGGCGAATCTATGTATAAATAATCGTTATGAAAAAACGTGAGATACGGATCGTAAAACAACTCGTTTTCAAAAAAGCGGATAAGCGCTAATAAACCAAACAAAAAGAAAAGCAATATGTATTTTTTATAGCGCATAAGTTAGCTTTTAGTGGCCTGCTTTATTGTGGTTCTTAATATTCGAAAATAGGTTTACCCAAAACATCCATAAGAGAAAAACCATACCGTAAATAATAGCCGGAAAAATTACACTATGTAAAAACCCACTGTGTTCGGGATAACGATACAGGCCAATAGATAATATTACAATACGCAGCAAATTAACAAAATACACAATTAAAGATCCAACAAATAAGTAAGCCATAGTGGTTTTTGGTGTTCCTGAAAAAGCAACTATAAACGATATAAATAAAACTATAACACTCACCGAGTTACACCCTTCAATAATTCGTGCCACATAATGATCGTTAATAATTAATTGAACAGACGCCTCGTTAGGATGTGGCAATGTTTCTGTTTCGTAGCCTAAAACACTAAGCAACATATCGGTTTGCTTAGCCACTTGATACGTTAAATAATCTGGATAGTAGTTTGAGCCATCGGAGAAATCTAAATATAATTTATAAGAAAAAGACAACACAAAATACACGATTAAAAATGTAAGGATAAATTGTAATACAGACTTATATTTTACGAGAAGTGCTTTCACTTAAATTATTAAAAACAGATTATTATTTATGTCTTTTGAAAGGTTGAAATTAAGCCTTTTTAAATACTTTTACCAAAATTTTTATACTTATCATGTTCAATACATTAAAACCTAAGATCGAAACGATTGTTTCACAGCAAAATACTGAGCTAAATGACAAATTAAAAGAAATTTGCCAACTTTTAGAAAGCAATATCACGCATTACAATTGGGTGGGATTTTATTTTAAAAATGGAGATAAAAACGAATTAAAATTAGGACCATACGTTGGCGAACCTACAGATCACGAAATTATCCCTTTTGGAAAAGGTATTTGCGGACAAGTCGCTGTTAGTAATCAAAATTTTGTGGTACCAGATGTTGCGGCTCAAGATAATTATATT
>JAGPVI010000130.1 GCA_018067115.1 Bizionia sp.
TTGCTTTCGCTGCAATAATATGTTCTAATGGTCCACCTTGGTTTCCTGGAAAAACACCAGAATCTAAAAGAGAAGACATCATACGAAGGTTTCCATTTTTCAATTTTAAACCAAATGGGTTCTCAAAATCTTTCCCCATAAGTATTAATCCACCTCTTGGGCCTCTTAATGTTTTGTGAGTTGTAGTAGTAACAATATGACAATGCGGTAACGGATCGTTTAAAATACCTTTAGCAATTAATCCTGCAGGGTGCGAGACATCTGCTAATAAAATAGCATTTACACTATCTGCAATTTTACGAAAGCGCTCAAAATCCATATCTCTAGAATAAGCAGAAGCTCCAGCAATAATTAACTTTGGCTGCTCCTTAGTCGCAATCTCTTGAATCTTATCGTAATCTATTACTCCAGTTTCCTTATCTACACCATAAAATACAGGGTTATATAACCTACCAGAGAAATTTACTGGCGAACCATGAGTTAAGTGACCACCGTGAGACAAATCGAAACCTAGAATTTTATCCCCTGGTTTTAAACACGCGTGATAAACAGCAGTATTTGCCTGACTTCCAGAATGCGGTTGTACGTTAGCATAGGCTGCTCCAAACAATGTTTTGGCTCTATCTATAGCGATTTGCTCCACCTCATCTACAACTTCGCAACCTCCATAATACCTCTTACCAGGATATCCCTCTGCATACTTATTGGTTAATACAGAACCTGCCGCTTCCATAACTTGATCACTTACAAAGTTTTCTGAGGCTATTAGCTCTAAACCGTTAAGCTGTCTTTCTTTTTCAGCATCAATTAATTCAAATATTTGTTCGTCCCTTTGCATAATATTTTGTTAGTGTTAAATAAGAACCAAAAATAAGAAATTGATTAGTTATAAACTTGAAAAAACATATATTTACTCCTAATCTTAACTATTTTAACAAAAGATTAAAAGGAATCTACTTTTTTCGAATTTTATTCTCTTAAAATAAAAAAAATATGTAGGTTTGAAATGAATTATAAACTAAAAAACTAAACCCTTAACATGTCTATAACTGCAAACAACCCTGATAGAAAATCTTGGCTTCACGTCGATAAAAATTCAGATTTCCCGATACAGAATATTCCTTTTGGGGTTTTTCTTACAAGAGACGATATTATTACTATTGGAACTCGAATTGGTGATACAGCTATAGATTTAGGAGCTTTACACCAATTAGGTTATTTTGAAGATATCCCCTTAACCGATGATATTTTTCTTCAAGATACGTTAAACGACTTTATTGCCGACGGCCGTAAAACTTGGCGATTAGTACGTAATAGAATTGCCGACATTTTTGATGACGAAAATGAGACGCTAAAAAATAATAAACAACATAAAGAAACTGTTCTTTTTAGATTGGATGAAATTGAAATGCAATTACCAGTACAAATTGGTGATTACACAGATTTCTACTCTAGTATTGAGCACGCTACAAACGTAGGAACTCTTTTTAGAGACCCAGAAAACGCATTATTACCAAACTGGTTACATATACCAGTAGGTTACCACGGAAGAAGCTCGTCTATTATCCCATCGGGAATTAATGTACACAGACCACAAGGTCAGACATTACCTGCTGGAGCAAGCGAGCCTGTTTTTGGACCTTCAAAACTAATAGATTTTGAACTAGAAATGGCGTTTATTACTACCGATGCTAACGATTTAGGAGAACCTATTCCTATTGAAGAAGCTGAAGAATACATCTTCGGATTAGTATTATTTAACGATTGGAGTGCTAGAGATATTCAAAAATGGGAATACGTGCCACTAGGACCATTCTTAGCGAAAAGTTTCGCCTCGTCTATTTCTCCTTGGATTGTAACTTTAGATGCTTTAGAACCTTACAGAACACAAGGACCTAAACCACTAAAAAAGCAATTAGAATACTTACAACAAAAAGGAAAAAAAGGATTCGATATTAACTTAGAAGTTGCACTTCAGCCGGAAAAAGCTAAAGAAACTGTTATTAGCAAATCTAACTTTAAATACATGTATTGGTCTATGGCGCAACAATTAGCGCACCACACCGTAAATGGTTGCCCAATAAACTCCGGAGATATGATGGGTAGCGGAACCATTTCGGGACCTACACCAGATTCTTACGGATCGATGCTAGAATTAACTTGGAGAGGTGAAAAACCACTTAAAATGAACGACGGTACCGAACGTAAATTTATAAATGATAACGATACAGTTATTATGAGAGGGTATTGCGAAAAAGACGGAACGCGTATTGGATTTGGAGAAGTGAAAACAAAATTATTACCAGTTTTTAATTCGAAGAAAATCAAATAAAAAAACAATTTAACTACCTATATAAACCGCCTCTTAAATTTAAGAGGCGGTTTTTGTTTACCTATAGATTAGTTAATAAGCCTGAAGACGGCTCTCATTTTAAAGTTGAGACTTATTATTGTACCGCAACTAAAGAACGTACCATATTAACACTGCGTGGTCTCGCGTTTTTCCAATTTACCAGCTATCACACTTATTATTAATAGTTGTGCTGCATGAAATAGCATAAGCGGCAATAAAATGATTCCTATAGTCGCCATATTACCAAATAGTATTTTAGAAAATACGGTACCGTGTACTAGAGATTTCTTTGTCCCACAGAATTGAGCTGTAATTTGGTCTTCTCTATTTAAATTCAATGTTCTAGCTGCAAGTCCGGTGATAAAAAACATAAATATAAAGAGTAAAAGTACCCCCATAAAAAGCATCCCTAAATCTAATAGCGAAACAGTACTAAATATATTATCATCGAAAGATTCCGCGAAACTTTTATAAATAATTAAAAGTATAATAGACTTATCGAAAAGCGCTAGGTTACTACTATGCTTATTCGCAAAATTATTAGTGAAGCGCTGTAAAAGCAGACCTAAAATTACAGGCAAAAGTATTTGAACAATCAGCTTAATATAAATAGCTGTAAAATCATAATTTGTTTGAGCGTCGTCTATAAATAACCCCATCCAAAGTGGTGTAATTGCGATACCTATAATTCCAGATATGCTGGCATTAAAAATTGCGCCCGGCACATTTCCTTTTGCCATAGAAACCATTACAACAGACGACGATACTGTAGATGGCAATGCGGCAAGAAAAAAGAATGCTAGCCAAATCGTTTCTTGTTCTTGATTTTGAATAAGTGGCCTAAAAAGTAAAACCAATAACGGGAATAATAAAAAAGTAGCCCCTTGAACCAGAAGGTGTAATTTCCAATTTTTAAGTCCGGATTTAAGTTTTGTCGGACTCAATTTTAATCCGTAGAAAAAGAATATAAGCGCGATTCCTATCCCACTTATCATATCGATAGGAGTCGCACTGCCTTCTATTCCCCATTGTGGAAAAAAGTAGGCGATACATATTACTAGTATAATAGACAGAACAAATCTATCAATCTTTATCTTCATAAACAGGTGCTTTCTATGTGTACCAAATAACAGTTCGAAGATACAAAACGTATGTATTTATGCTTGTATTCATCTGCAAAATTCAAAGTCAGATTACAGCCATAAACACAACCTGGATTATACAATTTTGCACACCCCTTATTTGCTAGATAAAACTGCTCAAATCTAAACCGTTTATTGCCCCGTGACTTTCGTGGGCTACTACTACTCCATTTTTAATAACTAATAATTGTGGTGATTCGTGAAGCACTTGAAATTTATAGCCCACTTCATTTGAAACGGACCTATAATTTAACAAATCCAAATAGTATAAATCTAAATCTTCTGCCGTGAGATCGTAATTCGCGACAAACTGATTCATTACCATACTACTAATACCACATCGCGTAGAATGTTTAAAAACGACTTGGGTTTTCGTTTTAGAGCGGTCTTCTATCGTTTCTAATTGTGCCTCTGTCGTCAATGGCAACCACGGCAACACTTTTTCTTCTTTTGGTTCATTAGAACCACCAAATAGTTTATTTATAAATCCCATAATAGTTAAGTTTTACACAAGCAGTAATGCCCGATTTCTTTGTGTTTCTCTGTATAAGTCGTATCTTTAATACAACCTTACAGACTGACAAAAAGTCATCATAATTTTGCAATAATCAGTCATTTTGTCGTTAATTTTTAATTGGTAAGATAATTGAAATATCTCGATCAAACAATAACAAACAACTGTCTTTAATACCACTAAATGATAAGCTTTAAAAGCTCTAGTTTAATTATTAAAGACTGCAAACACATACAAATATGAATTTTAACAACTATACAATAAAATCGCAAGAAGCGATACAGCAAGCACAGCAACTTGCACAGAGTTTAGGGCATCAGCAAATAGAGAATGAACATATTATAAAATCTATTTTTGATGTCGATGAGAATGTGCTGCCTTTCATTTTAAAAAAAATGAATGTGAACGTTCCAATGATACAGCAAATTTTAGACAAGCAGCTAGAGAGTTTTCCGAAAGTTTCTGGTGGCGAGTTGGTGTTGTCTCGTGAGGCTTCGAAAGCATTAAACGAAGCAGCTATCATTGCTAAAAAAATGACTGACGATTACGTGTCTATCGAACACTTAGTGCTTGCTATTTTTAAATCGAATAGTAAAATTGCTCAAGCATTAAAAGACCAAGGCGTTACCGAAAAACACCTTACTGCTAGTATTGAAGAACTTAGAAAAGGAGATCGTGTAACCTCACAAAACCAAGAAGAAACCTACAATTCGTTAAATAAGTACGCTAAAAATTTAAACCAATTAGCGAAGGATGGAAAATTAGATCCTGTTATTGGTCGCGATGAAGAGATACGTCGCATACTTCAAATTTTATCACGACGTACAAAAAACAACCCTATTTTAGTTGGAGAACCTGGAACAGGAAAAACAGCAATCGCCGAAGGTTTAGCGCACAGAATCGTTGATGGCGATGTGCCCGAAAATTTAGTAGATCGTCAAATTTATGCATTAGATATGGGCGCCTTGATTGCCGGAGCCAAATACAAAGGTGAATTTGAAGAACGCTTAAAAGCTGTGATTAAAGAAGTGACAGAAAGTGACGGAAACATCGTGTTATTTATAGACGAAATCCATACGCTTGTAGGTGCCGGTGGCGGACAAGGCGCTATGGATGCCGCAAACATTTTAAAACCTGCTTTAGCGCGTGGCGAATTGAGAGCTATTGGAGCAACCACCTTAGACGAATATCAAAAATATTTTGAAAAAGACAAGGCTTTAGAACGTCGTTTCCAAAAAGTAATGGTCGACGAGCCAGATACAGAAAGTGCCATTTCCATATTACGTGGTATTAAAGAAAAATACGAAACTCACCATAAAGTACGTATTAAAGACGAAGCTATTATTGGCGCAGTAGAATTGTCGCAACGCTATATTACCAATCGCTTTTTACCAGATAAAGCCATTGATTTAATGGATGAGGCTGCGGCTAAATTAAGAATGGAGATTAATTCTAAACCTGAAGAGCTGGATGTTTTAGACCGAAAAGTCATGCAGTTAGAAATTGAAATTGAAGCTATAAAACGTGAAAAAGACGAGGTGAAACTTAAAAGCCTACGATCGGATTTAGCTAATTTAAAAGAAGAGCGTAACGAAATAAATGCGAAATGGAAAACCGAAAAAGCGGTTGTAGATACTATTCAGAATAAAAAACAAGAAATTGAAAACTTTAAAATTGAAGCAGAGCGTGCCGAAAGAGATGGTGACTACGGAAAGGTTGCCGAATTACGCTATGGTAAAATTAAAGAAGCACAGGAGGTTTTAGAAAAGCTACAACACGATTTAAAAGAAAACCAGTCGGCTACTTCTTTAATAAAAGAAGAGGTGACATATGAAGATATTGCAGAAGTCGTAGCCAAATGGACTGGCATTCCATTAACGAAAATGCTACAGACTGATCGCGAAAAACTACTAAAACTTGAAGACCAATTACACAAGCGTGTCGTTGGCCAAGAGGAAGCTATTGTTGCGGTAAGTGACGCTGTAAGACGTAGCCGCGCAGGATTGCAAAACCCTAAAAAACCAATAGGCTCATTCTTGTTTTTAGGAACAACGGGCGTTGGT
>JAGPVI010000142.1 GCA_018067115.1 Bizionia sp.
TTTTTAGCTTCAGCAATAGCTGGTTTTACATAACAACCAGACTCGTAACCTTCACCAGAAAGTACTCCTCCTTCAACAACAATGTTTCCACCTTCTTTAACGACTCTATCTAAAGCAGATTGATACATTTTTACTGCATCCTTATCTATAATTGGTCCTACGTGATTGTTTTCATCCAAAGGATTTCCAATACGTAATTGCCCATAAGCTTTAACCACAGCATCTTTTACTTTATCGTAAATAGATTCGTGAATAATTAAACGACGTGTAGATGTACAACGTTGTCCCGCAGTACCAACAGCACCAAATACAGCACCAATAACCGTCATTTTAATATCGGCTTCTGGCGTTACAATAATAGCGTTATTTCCACCTAATTCTAATAACGATTTTCCTAAACGCCCTGCTACTTCTTGAGCAACAATTTTACCCATTCTCGTAGATCCTGTTGCAGAGATTAAAGGTACACGTTTGTCCTTTGTCATCATCTCACCAACGTTATGGTCACCGTTAATTAAGTTACTTATTCCTTCTGGCAAACCGTTTGCTTTAAATACTTCGGCTGCTATATTTTGGCAAGCGATACCACACATTGGTGTTTTTTCACTTGGTTTCCATACACATACATCTCCACAAACCCACGCTAAAGCGGTGTTCCAAGCCCAAACAGCTACTGGAAAGTTAAATGCAGAAATAATACCAACAACTCCCATTGGGTGGTATTGCTCGTACATTCTATGCCCTGGACGTTCTGAGTGCATTGTTAACCCGTGTAATTGGCGCGATAAACCAACAGCGAAATCACAGATATCTATCATTTCTTGAACCTCACCTAAACCTTCTTGGTAAGATTTACCCATCTCGTAAGAGACTAGTTTACCTAAAGCTTCTTTTTTCTCTCTTAACTTGTCTCCAAATTGACGAACAATTTCACCGCGTAGTGGTGCAGGCATTGTTCTCCACTCTTTAAAAGCTGAAGTCGCAGCATCCATAACTTTATCGTAGTCTGCTTGAGTCGTTGCTTTTACTTTTCCAATTAACTTTCCGTCTACTGGAGAATATGATTCTATAAGTTCTCCATTAGAAAAACTATTTGATCCTGTAGACGATCCTTCATTTATATCTTTTACACCTAATTCTCTTAGTGCGTCTTCTATTCCGAAATCAGCTAAATTTGCTGCCATATTTAATTGTTTTTTACGAATTATTAAATTATTTATGCGAATATAGTAATAAATAAGAGGTTTTTGGGTTATAGCTATCTTAAAAAAAAAGCTTAAAGTTTTCTTTTTAAAAACATTTGTCAATTCTTCAATTCCTGCTTATAATTCCTTCAATTCTATATTAAATTATTTCAAGCAACCAACACCTTTAAAACGTATTCTATTGGTTTCACTACGAATTCTTGTTCTACCTAAACACTTACTATAAAAAAGACGTTGAATCATTGTAATTTATTTAGATTTATATAAAATTTCAAACTATGTCCGTCAAATCCATTTTTAGCTTTATTCTTTGTCTCTCATTTTTAATTTCTTGCAAAAATGAACCTGTAGATACCGATAATTTATTCAAATTTAGAGACTACATAAGCTACACCACATCGGGTCGAGTTATGGCTTCAAGCCCAATAAAAGTAAGCTTAAGCAACCCTGTGGATAATTGGGAAACAGACAAAGAGCTTACCAACGACATTTTTTCTATTAGCCCTCACGTTTCAGGGACGCTAGTTGCAAATAACACCCGTGCTTTTTCTTTTATTCCAGATGAAACTTTAGAGGCTGATACAGAATATACTGTAACTGTTTATTTAGGCGAAATTTATAAAAATCTTCCAAAAGAATATAAGAGTTACACCTTTCAATTTAAAACAATCGCGCCTAATTTTACTATTGTTACTAACGAATTACAGTCGTATAGTAAGGAGTGGCAATATCTTTTAGGTGTTGTGAAATCTGCCGACAATATTACTTTAGAACAAGCAAAACAATTAGTAGAGGCGTCTCAAAATGATGAAAAACTACATTTAGAATGGAATGAGTTAAGCGCACCTTCAAAATATTTTGAATTTAAAATAGATAGCATACATCGTAAAATTGAAGACACTAAAATAGAGGTTAAATGGAACGGAAAAGCTATAAAAGCAGACAATAGCGGGCAGAATAGCGTTAACATTCCAGGCATTAACAACTTTATAATCACAAAAATAGATGTCATTCAAGAGCCAGAACAATATCTATCGATTAACTTTTCTGACCCCTTAAAAAAGCAACAAAATTTTGATGGACTCATCAGTATTCAAAACATTAAAAATCCAAAATATAGTGTCGACGGCAATATATTAAAAGCCTACCCGGACACTAAAATTAATGGCAATGTTCAAGTTGACGTGTTTCAAGGCATAAAAAACACATATGGTTACAAACTAAAGCAACCGTTTTCTGAAATTATTTCTTTTGAAGAAGTAAAACCAGAAGTTCGCTTAGTAAACAGCGGCGTTATTTTACCAAATTCTGAGCAATTGAAATTTAATTTTGAAGCTGTTAATTTAAAAGCTGTAGATGTTCGTGTTATTAAAATTTTCGAAGATAATGTGCTCCAGTTTTTACAAGACAATAATTTAAATGACAACAACAGTTATGCGATTCGACAAGTTGGTCGTCGTATAGCAAAAAAAACGGTTACCCTTCTTGAAGACGGCCAGCCAAATCTTGGCAAATGGAAAACATACAGTGTAGATTTATCGACTTTATTTAAAACAAGTCCCGGTGCTATTTATCGCGTGGAAATTAGCTTTAAAAAAGAGTATTCGGTTTACGATTGCGACGTGAATAGAAACATAACAAATGTTGAAAACAACGACGATTATTATGAAGCAGAATATTACGAAGACGACTATAATAATTATAACGAGTTAAGTCCTGAAGAAGAAAATTTACGTGAAGAAAATTATTGGAATAATATAAGTTATAACTACCGAAACAACAATTACAATTGGAGAGAGCGCGACAACCCGTGCCACGACGCTTATTACAACCAAAATAGAGAAATCGCTCAAAACCTGATTGCTTCAAATCTTGGTGTTATTGTAAAAAAGGGCGCCAACAATAATTATTTATTTGCCGTAACTAACATTTTAGATACTAAGGCAGAACCAAATGCTCGCGTTACCTTGTATAATTTTCAGCAGCAAAAAATAACGTCTACAAAAACAAATACAGTTGGTATTGCCAAAATAGAAACTAAAAGCCATGCCGCTTTTGCTATCGTTACTAAAGGTAATAACACAACGTACATTAAACTAGATGATGGTAACTCACTATCCCTTTCTAAGTTTGATGTGTCTGGAAACCATTTACAGCGCGGATTAAAAGGCCACATCTATGGCGAACGAGGGGTTTGGAGACCAGGAGACTCTATATATTTATCGTTTATTTTAGATGATAATGCAAATAAGCTTCCAAAAGGGCACCCTGTAAAAATGGAAGTCACAGACCCTAACGGAAAATTAGTTTATAAAAAAATAACAACCAAAAACGTCAATAGTTTTTACACATTTACAGTACCCACTACAACCGAAAGCAAAACAGGAAACTGGAACGCTAAAGCCAGCGTTGGCGGTGCCCATTTTTATAAAGCTTTAAAAGTAGAAACTATTAAACCAAACAGATTAAAAATTAAAGTCGATTTTACAGACGAGATTTTAACTAGCAACAAAGCCCTTAACGGAACCCTACAGGTAAATTGGTTACACGGTGCGCCAGCAAAAAACGTGAAAGCGGAAATAAAAGCGAAATTTAGCAATGCGTACCAACCATTTCCTAATTATAAAAAATATACATTTTCTGACCCTTCAAGAACCTTTTCTTCGGAAGAAATTTCGGTATTTGAAAGTCAAGTAAATGAGGATGGTTTTGCAAAAATAGACAATGCATTATCCATAGGGAAAAATGCACCAGGAATGTTAAACGTTCAATTCTTAGCCCGTGCTTTCGAGAATGGTGGAGACTTTTCTATGGATGCATTTACTAAAAAATATGCGCCTTACGAATCGTTTGTTGGTTTACAATCTCCCAAAGAAAAAGCGTACGGCTCCTTTTTTACAGATGAAAATCAAACGTTCGATATTATAACGGTAGATAGCCAAGGGAAACCTATTCAACAAAACGATTTGGAAATAAAAGTTTATAAAGTTGAATGGCGTTGGTGGTGGAATTCCTCTGAAGACAACTTATCAAAATACACTTCCAGCTCGTACCACAAGCCATTTATGGAAACTAAAGTAAATACCGATGCTAAAGGAAAAGCAAACTTTAAAATTAACATTCCAGAAGCAGAAGGCGGCCGCTATTTAATTCGTGTTTACGACCCTAAAAATGGCCACGCCACAGGGAGAACAGCTTATTTTTATAAAAACTGGTGGTCTAAACAACCTAGTGCAGATAAAGAAGCTGCAAAAATGTTAGTATTTACTGCCGATAAAGAAAACTATAACGTTGGTGAAACAGCAAAAATTACATTTCCATCAGGAACTGCAGGACGCGCATTAGTTAGTATAGAAAACGGCACCGAAGTTTTAGATCATATTTGGGTAGAAACTCAACAAGGAGAAACAACTGTAGATATTCCAGTTACCAAAAACATGGCGCCTAATGTATTTGTAAACATCTCCTTATTACAACCTCACGCAACAACAGCAAACGACTTACCGTTACGTTTATATGGCGTTATTCCGCTTTTAGTAGAAGATAAAAACACAAAACTAGAACCTGAAATTAAGATGCCAGACGTGTTACGTCCTAAAGAGAATTTTACAGTAACCGTATCAGAAAAAAACAATAAAGCAATGACATATACCATAGCTGTTGTAGAAGAAGGTTTACTAGATTTAACCCGTTTTAAAACGCCAAACGCTTGGGATGCTTTTTATGCTCGCGAAGCTCTAGGTGTAAAAACATGGGATATTTTCGACGATGTTGTTGGTGCTTACAGTGGTAGTATAGATCAAATTTTCGCCATTGGTGGCGATGGTAATGCCGCCGCTGGTAAAGCAAAAAAGGCTAACCGCTTTAAACCCGTGGTTACCGTTTTAGGGCCGTTTACTTTAAACGCTAACGACAAGAAAACGCACACGATTAAAATGCCCAATTATATTGGTGCTATTCGTACAATGGTGGTTGCCGGAAACACAGAAACTGAAGCTTATGGAAGTATCGATAAATCTGTGGAGGTTAAAAAGCCTTTGATGGTTTTAGCAACATTACCGCGTAAATTAAGCCCAGGCGAAAAAGTAACGCTTCCGGTTACTGTTTTTGCTATGGAACCACGCGTTAAAAACGTAACATTAAAGCTAAAACTTAGCAATGGCATTACTGTAGTAGGCGAGGAAACACAATCGTTGTCTTTTTCTAAACCAGACGAAAAAATGATTTACTTCCAATTAGACGTAAGCAAGGCAAAAGGAGTTAATACCGTGGAAGTTATTGCAACTGGAAACGGCGAAAAATCGTCTTATAGTGTCGAAATAGATGTTGTAAACCCGAATCCTATCACCTCTAAAGCACTAGATCAAACTCTAGAAAAACGAGCTTCGGAAGAATTAAACTTTGAAACCTTTGGTGTACCGGGTTCAAACTTTGCTTCAGTAGAATTTTCTACAATGCCTCCAATGGATTTCACGAGACGTTTACAATTTTTAGTCCAATATCCTCACGGGTGTTTAGAGCAAACAACATCGGCTGTTTTTCCACAGTTATATTTAGAGGCTATTTTCGATTTACCTTTAAAGAGAAAACAAGAACTTGAATCTAACATTAAAAGTGCTATAAAACGTTTAGGTAATTTTCAACGTCCAAATGGCGGTATGAGTTACTGGATTGGAGAAAATTATGTTAACGATTGGAGCACAAGTTATGCTGGTCACTTTATGATTGAAGCCGAGAAGCAAGGTTACGTTTTACCAATTACTTTTAAAAACAATTGGTTAAAGTACCAAAAGGAGGCTGCTAGAAACTGGAGACCAAGCTATAAAACATACAATAGTGATTTAGCACAAGCGTACAGATTATACACGTTAGCCTTGGCCGGCGATGCAGATTTAAGCGCAATGAATAGACTAAAAGAGTTTACAGAGCTTTCTAATGAAGCCAAATGGCGTTTAGCTGCGGCTTACGCATTAGCAGGTCAAAACGAAGCTAGCAATACCATTGCCAAATCAGCAAATATTGAGTTTCAATCGCCAAAGTATAATTATTATACTTACGGCTCGATAGATAGAAATCGCGCGATGGCATTAGAAACAATGGTTATTACAAAAGATAAGAGAATGCACGATTTAGCCAAGTCTTTAGCCAAAAACTTATCTAGCGACCGCTGGATGAGTACACAAACAACAGCATACAGCTTGTTAGCAATGGCAAAAATGGTTAAAGCCAATGGCGGAAAATCTTTAGATTTAAGTTACACTATAAATGGCAAAATCGAAACCATACAAACCAATAGCGCTATTGCACAACGCGAGTTAAGCGTTAAAGAAAGCACAAACACTTTAAGCTTTAAAAACAACCAAGATAACGTGGTGTATGTTCGTGTTTTAAATTCTGGAAAATTACCATTAGGCCAAGAGCATAAAGAACAGCGTGGTTTAAGTGTAGATGTTATTTATAAAGATTTAAAAGGAAACAAAATTACTGTAGATAATTTAAAGCAAGGTGAAGATTTTATGGCTACTGTAACGGTAACTAACCTTAAAAACGAAGCGGTAAACGATATTGCGCTAACCCAAATTTTTCCATCGGGATGGGAAATTGTAAACACTCGTTTTACAGCCTACGGAAGTAGCATAATAAGTCAAGCACGCTATACAGACATTCGCGACGATCGTGTAAATTTCTATTTCCACTTGAACAAGAAAGGGAATTCGCAAGGTACAAAAACGTTTAATGTTTTGCTTAATGCTTCGTATTTAGGCACCTATTATTTACCAGGTGTTCAAGCTGAAGCAATGTACGACAACGAGTTTCTTGTTCGTGGCACGGGAAAATGGATCTCTGTAGAAAAATAAAGAATAAATAAAAAGAAGCTATATAAGTACAGGCAAAATAAATGAGACAGATATTAAACTATATAAAAAGACATAAACTAAAAGCGATAGTTTTTACTATCCTTTTAGTGTCTTATTATTTCTGTTTGCCGCGCACATTATTTAAAGACCCAACAACTACAGTTATCACGAGTGCTTCAAATCAATTATTAGGAGCTAAAATAGCAAACGACGGACAATGGCGATTTCCAAAAAACGATAATGTACCCGAAAAATTTAAAACGTGTATTATTGCTTTTGAGGACGAATATTTCTATCAACATCCGGGATTCAACCCTGTGTCCATAGTAAAAGCAGTAGTGCAGAATTTAGAATCTGGCGGCGTAAAACGTGGCGGAAGCACCTTAACGCAACAAGTAATTAGACTCTCACGCAAAGGACAATCGCGAACCTACTTTGAAAAAGTTAAAGAATTGATTTTAGCAACGCGACTAGAATTAAAGTATAGTAAAGACAATATTTTAGCATTTTATGCCAGTTACGCTCCTTTTGGCGGAAATGTAGTAGGTATTGAAGCTGCCTCTTGGCGCTATTTTAATAGAAATACTGAAGATCTCTCGTGGGCAGAAAGTGCAACTCTAGCCGTTTTACCAAATGCTCCTAGTTTAATTTATCCGGGAAAAAACCAACAACTACTTTTAAATAAAAGAAACCGCCTTTTAAAAAAATTACGCGACAATAATAGTATTGATAGTTTAACTTATAAATTATCTATCGCAGAAGGATTACCCCAAAAACCATATCCATTACCACAAATAGCTCCTCACTTGCTTGAAAAAATTGCAAAAACTCATCGTGGTGAACGTGTAAAAACAACAATTAACAGTAAATTTCAAGAGCAAACCAATGCCATTGTTTCAAGTCATTATAATATATTGAAGCAAAATGAGATTTACAATATTTCAGTCTTAATTCTGGATGTCAATACGCGTCAAGTCCTCACTTATGTTGGCAATGCTCCTACCGATAAAAAACACCAAAAGGATGTTGATATTATCGACAAGCCGCGAAGTACCGGAAGTATTTTAAAGCCTTTTTTATATGCCGCTGTTTTAGATGCTGGCGACTTACTACCCAACACACTAATTGCAGATGTACCAACAAACTTTGGGAATTATGTTCCTGAAAATTACAACAAAGAATTTGATGGTGTTGTGCCAGCAAAAAAAGCATTATCAAGATCATTAAATGTACCATCGGTATTAATGCTTCAAGATTTTGGATTGGATCGCTTCTATCATTATTTAAAAGCTTTAAAACTGCGTGATGTAAAATATAATGCTAATCATTATGGACTCTCTTTAATTTTAGGAGGCGCAGAAAGTAGTTTATGGGATTTGTGTAAAAGTTATGCCAACTTATCTTCTACTTTAAATCATTTTAACTCCAGTTCTTCAGAGTATTTTTCGAATGAATTTTGCGAACCTATTTTTTTAGCTTCAGAAACTATTGATTTTGGAAAAAAATCTTCAGAAAAAACACTTTTCGACGCGGCCTCCATTTATCTTACTTACGAAAGTTTAAAAGAAGTAAATCGCCCAGAAGGAAATGAAAGTTGGGAATTTTTTGACGACTCCAAACAAATTGCTTGGAAAACAGGAACAAGTTACGGTTTTAGAGATGCTTGGGCCATTGGCACAACCAAAGATTATGTGGTAGGCGTTTGGGTTGGCAACGCCGATGGAGAAGGAAGACCTGGATTAGTTGGTGTTCAAGCGGCTGCACCAATTCTTTTTGATGTGTTCGATGTATTACCACAAAGTGAATGGTTTTCTAAACCTTTTGACGACATGCGTGAAGTCGAAATTTGTTCTCAAAGTGGCTATCGGGCCTCAACTATTTGCCCAGACGCAACATTAAATTTCATTCAAATTAGCGGACTTAAAACGAAAGCTTGTCCGTATCATATTTTAATTCATTTGGACGAAAAACAACAACATCAAGTTAATTCATCGTGCGAAGATTTGGATAAAATAATTCATAAACCGTGGTTTGTTTTACCCCCTTTAATGGAATATTATTACAAAATTAAAAACCCGTTTTATAAATCTTTACCGGCGTTTCGAGCCGACTGCTCCACAAATAATATAGCAGTAATGCAATTTATTTACCCTAAAGAATCCACTACTATTTTCCTTCCTAAAGACTTCGATGGAAACACCAACCCATTAATATTAAAAATCGCACATTCTAAACCAGAAACTTCAATTTTCTGGTATTTAAATGAAACTTTTATTGGTACTACAAAGGGCATCCATGAGATAGCTATTTCACCTCAAGAAGGGGAGTACAAAATGACAGCCGTAGATGCATTCGGTAATGAAACAACGAGACTACTAAAAATAAGCACATAATCATCTTATTTACAGAGCTCTAATACGAGCTATAAAATACACCCAAAATTCTTTTGTCGATTAAAAAGTACATTTCAACTATTCTTGTTTATTTAGTGATACATTTAATATATCTTTAAGATTAAATTAGCAAATAATTAACTAATCAAACTAAATAAATATCTATATGAAAAAAATTACACTACTGTTGTTATTTTTACTGTGTTTAGGGGTTTCGCTTAATGCGCAAACCTACATACAAGAAGATTTCAACACTACCATACCTGCAACCTGGACCATTACCGATGGCGGGACAGCAACCGGAGATTCATGGGCCTCTAGCTTACAAAACGGCCAATCGTTAAACGGTACTAATGGGGCTCTTGTTGATAGCGACGCCGCAGGGTCGGGTGTTACACTTGAAGAAACACTTACCACACCCGTTTTCGACGCTTCAGGAGCAACCGTTCTATTTTTAGATTTCAGTCAATATTTTAATTCAATAGGTGGTGATTTTACAGCTGTTGAAGTTTTTGACGGTACAACCTGGATAGAAATTTTAAATCAAACGACAAGTGTTGGCTCTTACGCCACACCTGATGAGCAGCATATTGACATTACACAATACGCTAATGCATCCATGCAAGTACGATTTATTTATAACAATTTAGGAAACTGGGCATGGTATTGGATGGTTGACGATGTTACTATATATAATGCTACTTGCCCTAACCCTAGTGATTTCACATTGGTTATGGCCAACGCTACAGAGGCTAATTTCTCTTGGACTGCCGGAGGTACCGAAACCAATTGGGAAGTTGCAGTACAAACTGCAGGAACCGGAATTCCTACAGGAAACGGAACTTCAATTAACACCAATACTTACACTGAAACCGGATTAATTCCAGCTACTAATTATGAGGCTTATTTAAGATCAGATTGTGGTGGAGACTTTAGTCTTTGGATTGGACCAATTAACTTTACTACGGAATGTGTTTCTTTTACAGCACCTTATACTCAAGATTTTGAAAATGCAGGAACTATTCCTTTATGCTGGTCAATGAGTGGTGGTGAAGATTGGCAATTTAGTGATGTGCCAGGTTTTAACCATATTGGTAACAATGGTACTATTACAGGTACAACACCGTCTAACGGATACTTTGCATGGGTAGACGCTTCGGGTTCTCAAGCGCCTGCAGTATTAACGACACCATTCGTAGATGTATCAACTTTAGCAACACCTTCTATTTCATTTTACGAAATTAGTAATAATGAAGGCTTTGCAAACTCTCAATTAGATGTTGAGGTTTGGGATGGAGCTGCTTGGAACTTAATGGCAACATACAATACAAATACCAATGGTTGGGAAAAGAAAACCATTAATATAAGTACGCTAAATATAACAGGAGATGTGCAAGCACGTTTTATATTTTCTGAGCTAGTTCCTGGTGATTTTTATGATGATATCGCTATAGACGACGTTACTTTTGATGAGTTACCAACGTGTGTAAACCCTTCTAATATTACGGTTACAAATATTACAGCTACATCAGCAGATGTTGCGTGGATTTCTAACGGATTGGAAACAGACTGGGAAATTACAATCCAAACTGCAGGAACAGGAACTCCAACTACTAACGCAGTTGCTACAACAACAAACCCATATTTAGCAACAGGCTTAAACCCTGCTACTAACTACGAAGTATTTGTAAGAGCTGTTTGCGGCGTTGAAAACAGTGATTGGATTGGTCCAATAAACTTTGCTACAGAGTGCGCATTATTTACTGCTCCATACACACAAAATTTTGAAAACAACGGAAACATACCTTTGTGTTGGACAATGAGTGGTGGTGAAGATTGGAACTTTGACAACGACCCTGGTTTTAACCATATAGGAAACAATGGTGCTATGGCCGGAAATACGGCTTCAGGCGGATACTTTGCATGGGCTGATGCTTCAGGAACAGACGCTCCAGCAACTTTACAATCACCTTTAGTAGACGTTTCTACACTTACTACTCCTGCACTTTCATTCTTTCTTATTAGTCATAATGAAGGTAATACTAATGCACAACTGGACGTAGAAGTATGGGATGGTGCTGCATGGAACCCAATGGCAATTTATAATACAAACACTAATGGATGGGAACTTATTATATTAGATATTAGCACGTTAACAATTACTGGTCCTGTGCAAGCACGATTTATATTTTCTGAAGTTATTACACCTAGTGATTTCTATGACGATATTGCTATAGACGATGTAACCTTCGATAATTTACCAACTTGTCCTTCTGTAACACAGTTAACGTCAAATAACCTTTCATTAACTTCTACCGAAGTGTCTTGGACTGAAAATGGAACGGCAACGAGTTGGAATGTTGAATATGGCCCTCAAGGATTTACTCCTGGTACAGGAACTACTATTAACACAACAACAAACCCAGCAGTTCTTACAGGATTGACAGCAGATACTAATTATGATTTTTATGTTCAAGCAGATTGTGGGACTGATGGTACCAGCATCTGGATTGGACCTGGATCATTCTTTACAGGCTATTGCGAATCTGTTCCGACAGATAACGATGGAACTGGTATTGGCGATGTCACTCTTGGAACAACAACTTTTAATAGTAATGGTGATGTTACATATGAAGATCATACGTCTCCAGCAGTGTCTGTTTTCCAAGGTGTAAACACAAACCTTCAAATAACTTTTGAAACAGGTTACACTTATAACACGTATGTTTGGATTGATTTTGATGACAATTTAGTATTTGATGCTTCCGAATTGGTTTACCAAGGCGAGTCTACGAATGTAAACCCATCTGTATTAGACGCTTCCTTTATAATGCCAGCTACAGCTGCTTTAGGGCAGCATAGAATGCGTATTGCTACAGCTGATTTTATGACAACTCCAGACCCATGCTATAATGGATCTTATGGTGTAACATTAGATTTTACAGTGGACATCCAAATGCTAACGTGTACATTACCAGAAGCAACTTTTACAATTGTTCCAGATTGTGATAATGATCAAATAAGTGTAGACGTAGATGTAACCAGCCTTGGGGATGCAACAACCTTAACGATTTCTAACGATTTCGACGCTACAACAACTACGGTTTCGACTTTAGATGTTTTTCCTGTTGGCCCATTCCCTCTTAACCAAAATATCAATATTTATGTAACAAGTGATCAAAATACAGATTGTGTTATAGGAAGTGGTACATTAAACTTACCAGCTTGTGCACCAGACAATGATGACTGTCTAAATGCAACAAACTTCTTAGCAAATACAGACGACACGTGTACTAATAGCGTTTCAGGAACTTTATTTGGAGCTACAACTTCAACTGAAACAAATGCTTGTACTGGAACACCAAATGATGATGTTTGGTTCTCATTTGAAGCAGTTTCAGAAAATCATATCGCTCAATTAAGCAACATAACGGGACCAACAACTTTCCTTTCAATGGGCGTTTATGAAGGTACAGACTGTAATAACTTAACAAATATAGATTGTACAACCGCAAACGATTTACCGCTTAGTGGACTTACAATAGGAGAGACCTATTATATTAGAATTTATACGTTTAATGGAAATGACTATCAAGATGTTGATTTTGACTTATGTGTCTTTACAACACCTCCTCCAATTACAACGAGTGTAGACGCTTATACTGTTGACGAATTAGTGAGCGACGTATTAGTCAATTCTCCGTGTTCTAATGTTTCTAATATCACCTGGTCTACGGGTACTAACTTTGGCTCGACAAATGGAATTGGATACTTTGAAGCTAATGGTTCTAACTTCCCATTCTCAAGTGGTGTTGTTTTAACGACTGGTAATGTGTTAAATGCACCTGGTCCTGAAACAGGAAGCCTTAGTGATGGTGATAATAACTGGCCAGGAGATGCTGATTTAGAAGCAGAAATACCTGGAGTATCAAGTAATAATGCTTCAATTTTAGAATTTGACTTCGTGCCATTTGCAGATGAAATGTCTTTCGACTTTATTTTTGCTGCTGAAGAATATGGAACGTTCCAATGTAACTACTCTGATGCATTTGCTTTCCTATTAACAGATACCGTAACTGGTGTAACTACAAATATTGCTGTTGTACCAGGTACAACAACACCTATTTCGGTTTTTACTATTAGAGATAACATATACAATAATGGTTGTTCTTCTGAAAACCCTGCTCTATTTGGTGAGTATTATGGTCCAGGAGGATTACCTGCACTATCAAGCCCAACAAACTTTATAGGACGTACAGTGCCAATCACTGCTTTCTCTAACGTGGTTCCTAATAGACAGTACCACATTAAATTAGTAATCGCAGATGATGGCGATAACGCATTCGATTCTGCTGTATTCTTTGCTGCTAGTAGTTTCCAAATTGGTGAAATAGACTTAGGAGAAGATATTTTAATAGTAGATGGAAACGCTAACTGTGAAGGTGACGCTGTTACTTTAGATGTAGGCGTAACTATACCAGATAACACTGTAGTAACTTGGTATACATTAGCTGATGGGATTCAAGAACCTATTCCAGGGGAAGATGGCCAAACAGTAGAAGTAACTGAAACTGGAGTTTATATTGTAGAACTTGTTTTTAACAATAACTTCTCTTGCTTCGCATCAGATCAAATTACAGTAGAGTTTTTCCCTAACCCAATAGTTAATGCTTCGCCAATTATTTATGGTTGCGACTCGACTAACAATGGTATGGCAACATTCGACTTAACCGCTAACGAAGCTATAATAATAGGGGCTCAAACCGATATTATATTAAGCTACTATGAAACGGAACAAGATGCAATCGATCAAGTAAATGCTATTCCAACACCAACAACTTACGATTCTATAGCAACAACTATTTATGTTACTGCAGAAAATACGGTAACGGGTTGTACAGGAGTAGGTTCTTTCATCATTGATTTATCACCTAAACCAGTATTAACGCAACCTCAAGATGTTCAAGGTTGTGATGATGATGGTGATGGTTCTTCAATATTTGATTTAACTGTTGACGAAGCTAGTATTATTGCTAACGCTTCAGATTACATCTTTACATACCACACAACTTTAGCAGATGCAGAGACTAATACCGCTGCTATCACTAATACCACAGCATACCAGTCTACTCCTACAACTATTTATATAAGAGTAGAAAATGCGACGTCAGGATGTTTTGAAACAACAACATTAGGTTTAATTCTTGCCGATGCGCCAGAGACTACTTTCGATTCTAATATAGTTTACGAAGTGTGTCCAAATGCATCTAGTCCAATAACTGTAACTGCAACCGGTGTTAATTATAACGCTTCGGAAGTAACAGTTAAATGGTACAACGAAGGGGTGTTAATCTCTGGAGCTAATAATTTAGCTTTAAGTACAGTTGTTTTACCAGGGACTTATACTATAGAAGTTACCTTAATTGATTCTGGTTGTACGGCTAGCGAAAACGTAGAGGTTTCAGAACTAGAATCGTGTATCATTCCACAAGGTATCTCGCCAAATGGAGATAATAAAAACGATAATTTCGACT
>JAGPVI010000157.1 GCA_018067115.1 Bizionia sp.
AACGCAAACTTGCCGCAGAAGAATTAGGCATTAGCGAACGCACCCTTTATCGTAAAATAAAACAATTCGATCTATAAATCGTTTTTATATTTTAACTTACACCTAGTTAATAATTAGGTTTTACAGTCTTATGAAACACATAAAACACATACTCATATTAGCCTTAACCATCACTGTTTTAAGCTGCGGTGCTTACTCGTTTACCGGTGCCGATACTGGCGATGCTAAAACCTATCAGGTTAATTATTTTCAGAATAATGCTGTTTTAATAGAACCTGGTTTAGAAAGAGATTTCACAAATGCATTGGCAGATTTAATTCAAAATCAAACCAATTTAAGTTTAGTGTCCTCTAATGGCGATTTAGTCTACGAAGGTGAAATCACAGAATACCGCATATCTCCAACTACTGCAACCGCCAATAATACTGCAGCACAAAACCGCTTAACCATTGGTGTAAACGTGCGTTTTTTCAATAAAAAGAAAGAGGACGAAGATTTCGAAAAAAAATTCTCCTTTTATTATGATTACACGGGTAGTTCGCAATTAGTTGGTAGTATAAAAACAACAGCATTCGAGGATATATTTGAACGTATTACGCAAGATATTTTTAACGCATCGTTAGCCAACTGGTAAGCAAATGAATACTTCTGAGTTTACATATTTATTACAACACCCAACGCAGGTTAAAGACACACAAACCGAAGCGCTGAAAACGATTATTAATACATTTCCGTATTTTCAATCGGCACGTGCTTTATATTTAAAAGGATTAAAAAATGCTGAAAGCTTTAAATACAATCACGTTTTAAAAGTAACCGCAGCCTATACCACAGATCGCAGTATTCTTTTCGATTTTATAACCTCTGACCATTTTGAACAAAATGAAATATCAGAATTCATAAAACAGCACAAACTTGATATTAGTGATGTCTTTGTTGCCACCGATACCATTGCCGAAGCATCCGATGTGATAGCATTTTCAGATGATGACTTTCAGTTAGAAATAATGAACACTACAAACACGTTAGATGCTGATTTTTTTCAACCTAAAGAAAATGAGGGCGATACTATAGCGACTAAAGACAATCAAGAAATCGATACCACTTCAGCAGAAAAAACTTTAAATATTGGGCAACCCTTGGAGTTTAATAAAAACGAAACGCATTCGTTTAACGAGTGGTTAAGCTTATCTAAATTTTCACCAATTGAGCGAGAAAAAGCTAACGATTCTATAGAAAAAGAGGTTAAAAATGAGGAAGAATCGCCTGATGATTTAAAGAAATCTGAAGAAAATTCGGACGCATTAGACAAGGCAAAGAAATTTGATTTAATAGAACAGTTTATTGCTAAGAAGCCAAAGCTTAAAGCGCCTGTTTCCGGGAGTTCGCACCATAATATTGCACAAGCTCAAATGATTCAGCCAGAAGCATTAATGACCGAAACTTTGGCTAGAATTTATCTCGAACAAGGCAATTATAAAAAGGCAATTCAATCTTATAAAATTTTAATTTTGAAATATCCAGAAAAAAGTGGTTTCTTTGCAGACCAAATTAAGGCAGTAAAACAATTACAAGAACAAAATAACAAACAATAATGGGAGTATTTACAATTTTCTTAATACTTATGGTAGTAGTAGCATTTCTACTAGTCGTAGTAATAATGGTACAAAACCCTAAAGGAGGTGGATTATCTTCTTCTTTTGGAGGTGGTGGAACACAACAATTAGGTGGTGTTAAAAAAACAACCGATTTCTTAGACAAAAGTACTTGGACGCTAGCAACCATTTTAATAGCGTTAATTTTACTATCTAACGTAGCAATTAATCGTGGTGGAGCAACAACAGAATCTAGAGCTTTAGATACTTCTGAAATTATAGAAACTGTACCTATGACTCCTATTAATGATACTGCAACACCTGCAGCTACAGAGGAAACAACTACAACGACAGAAGATACAGAATAAGTCTATTCTCTCTCTATACTAATACAAAATGCCAACTTATTTAAGTTGGCATTTTTTGTTTCTGAAAGTTTGTCAGTTACCTGCTATTGGCACATTTTTCGCTTGTTTAGTTATACATAAATATAATCTAATTAATAAAAAATATAACAATGAGTAAAGTAAACATCAAGCCGCTAGCAGATCGCGTTTTAGTAGAACCATTACCTGCAGAGACTAAAACAGCTTCTGGATTATTTATTCCAGATAGTGCTCAAGAAAAACAACTTAAAGGGACAGTTGTAGCAGTAGGAAATGGCAAAAAAGATGAGCCTTTAACCGTTAAAATTGGAGACACTGTTCTCTATGCTAAATATTCTGGTTCGGAACTTAAATTAGATGGTAACGATTACCTTATAATGAGAGAAGAAGATATTATGGCTATAATCTAATCCTGATTATACCTTAACACACACATTAAATTATTAACATTATAAATATACTAAGCTGCATTACGTATTACGAATAGCACTTTTTATATAACTTATAAATAAAACATTATGGCAAAAGACATAAAATTTGATATTGAAGCTCGCGACGGATTAAGACGCGGTGTAGATGCATTAGCAAACGCAGTAAAAGTAACATTAGGACCAAAAGGAAGAAACGTTATTATTGGTCGTTCATTTGGTGCTCCAGTAGTAACAAAAGATGGTGTATCGGTAGCAAAAGAAATTGAGCTTGAAGATCCTTTAGAGAATATGGGTGCTCAAATGGTAAAAGAAGTTGCTTCTAAAAC
>JAGPVI010000171.1 GCA_018067115.1 Bizionia sp.
TACAATGACTCAAATCCCTGCCATTAGCTCTATACTTTCTCCTAAACATATCGCGGAGTATATTAGGAGTAATTATGGCTTTTATGCCAACACAAAATGCTCTATTTTAAAGACGGGTATAAATCACAGTTATTTAATAAACACAGCTTCTAAAAAATTTGTGTTTAGAGTGTATTGTATTAATTGGAGAACGCGGTTAGAAATAGAAGAGGAGCTAAAACTATTACTTGATTTAAAAGAAAATGGGACTGCTGTTTCTTATCCTATTAACGATAGTCTAGGTCATTTTATTCAAACAGTAAAAGCTCCAGAGGGAGAGCGTTTTGCGGTTTTGTTTTCTTATGCAGAGGGTGAAACAATTAGAAATTTATCAGAAAAAAACTGTTCTAATTTAGGCCGTGCTATGGCAAAAATGCATCAGTTTACCAAAGATAAAACAGTTGATAGAAAACAGTATAGTACGGAGAGTTTAGTCGGTTGGGCATTCCGTAAAGCAAAAGGACGTTTTTTAGAATCTTCGTATGAAATGAATTATTTTGCAGAAGCAAATAAAATAATTTCCATAGAATTTAAGCAAGCAGATAGTAGTAAAATTAGACAGGGAGTCGTGCATTTAGATTTGTGGTATGAGAATATGAAAGTTGTAAATGACACAGAATTTATATTTTTCGACTTTGATAACTGCGGAAACGGTTGGTTGTTTCTAGATATCGCTTACAGCCTAATGTTAATTTTTAGAAATGAACCCAACAAAGATACTTTTAAAAAGAAGTTGAATAGTTTTTATAAAGGTTATGAATCTATTATTGCTGTTTCAACCGAAGAAAAACGATTAGTACCTTATGGCGGATTGGCAATTTGGTTGCATTATACAGGAGTTCATGTAGAACGCTACAACGATTTCGCTAATCATTTTTTAAGTGAAGACTTTTTAAAATATTGGATACAAACGGTTGATGGTTGGATGCATTATAACGCTATCGAAATCTTAATAAAGTCTAAAACACTTTAAAAGCACACCTATTTAGCTTTAGTTAAACTAATATGAAAAAGAAAATCAAAATAATTATAATAAGCGCAATTGTTTGTCCTGTTATTTTAATGTTAGTCTCGAATTATTGCATAGAAAAGAGTGCACGACACAAAACATTTACAGAAGTTTCAAATATTCAAAATAATAAAGTGGGTTTAGTTTTAGGTACAACTAAACGCTTGCAAAATGGAAACATTAACTTATACTTTAAATACCGTATTGAGGCGACGGTTCAACTTTATAATAGCGGTAAAATTGAATTTGTTTTAGTCAGTGGCGATAATGGTAATAAAAACTATGACGAGCCTACAGATTTTAAAAACGAACTGATAAAGCGAGGCATACCTGAAAATAAGATTTTTTTAGATTATGCTGGATTTCGTACGCTAGACTCTGTGGTTAGAGCTAAAGTTATATTTGGACAAGAAAGCATTACTTTTATTTCTCAGAAATTCCATAATGAACGTGCCATATTTCTTGCAGAGAAAAACGGCATTAAAGCCATTGGTTTTAATGCTAGAGATGTATCTGCAAAAGCTGGTTTTAAAACTCGAATTAGAGAATATTTTGCCCGTACAAAAGCAGTAATAGATGTCATTATTGGTGTCAATCCTAAATTTTTAGGGGAAACGATCGATATTAAATAACTTCAAAATAATAAACGGGCTCATAAATGACCTTAAAAATGACAGGGATTTCATTTTAAGGCTTGATTAATTGCCTTTTCCAAACTTTATTCAAAATGATAAGCAAAATTAATCTTGATTTAAAGACAATAACGCGCTCCTAGTTTAAAATGATTCTGCATAAAAACGGATAGATTTTATAGGGGTTAATTTGTTAAATTATAATTATTTTAATCAATATTTTGTTTTTATAGCAGTTTAAATCATCAAATTGGAAGAAATTTTGAATTATGTTTAAGCTTTTTTCGATTTTATTAAATACTTTCTAAATACTTTTAATTTTCGTAAATTTGCGAGACTAAAAACGATTATTTAATAAAACAATAAAATTATAACTATATGGCATTCGATATTGATATGATAAAAAAGGTTTACAACCAAATGGCCGAACGTGTAGATGCTGCGCGTGACGTTGTTGGTAAACCGTTAACACTTTCTGAAAAAATATTATACAATCACCTTTGGGATGGTAAAGCGACAAAAGCGTTTGTTAGAGGTAAAGATTATGTAGATTTTGCTCCAGATCGTATTGCATGTCAAGATGCAACTGCACAAATGGCTTTATTGCAATTTATGCAAGCAGGAAAAACGCAAGTAGCAGTACCAACAACAGTTCATTGTGATCACTTAATTCAAGCAAAGCAAGGTGCTGAATTAGATTTAAAACGCGCAAACGATGTAAGTAGCGAAGTGTTCGATTTCTTAGCGTCTGTATCTAATAAATACGGGATTGGTTTTTGGAAACCAGGAGCAGGAATTATTCACCAAGTGGTTTTAGAAAACTACGCGTTTCCAGGAGGAATGATGATTGGTACCGATTCTCACACTGTAAATGCAGGTGGTTTAGGAATGGTAGCTATTGGAGTTGGTGGAGCAGATGCCGTAGATGTTATGGCTGGTATGGCTTGGGAGCTTAAATTCCCAAAACTTATTGGTGTTAAATTAACAGGGAAATTAAACGGATGGACATCGGCTAAAGATGTTATCCTTAAAGTAGCAGGTATCCTTACTGTAAAAGGTGGTACTGGTGCTATTGTAGAGTATTTTGGTGAAGGTGCTAAAAACTTATCATGTACTGGTAAAGGAACAATTTGTAATATGGGTGCTGAAATTGGAGCAACAACTTCAACTTTTGGTTACGACGATTCTATGGAGCGTTATTTACGCGCTACAGATAGAAGCGATATTGCAGATGAAGCTAATAAAATTAAAGAATACTTAACAGGTGATGCTGAAGTATATGAAAACCCAGAAAAATATTTCGACCAAGTTTTAGAAATCGATTTAGATACTTTACGCCCGCATTTAAACGGACCATTTACTCCAGATTTAGCGACTCCAGTTGGGGAATTAGGTGCTAAAGCTAAAGAAAATGGATGGCCACTAAAAGTAGATTGGGGACTAATCGGTTCATGTACAAACTCTTCTTACGAAGATTTAACACGTGCTGCCTCTATCGCTCAACAGGCTGTAGATAAAAACATTAAATCGAAATCAGATTTCGGAATTAATCCAGGATCAGAGCAAATTCGTTTTACTGCAGAAAGAGATGGTATCTTAAAAGTATTTGAAGACTTAGATGCTACAATATTCACAAACGCTTGTGGTCCTTGTATTGGACAATGGGATAGAAGTGATAGAAAAGGTGACGAGAAAAATACAATTGTACACTCTTTTAATAGAAACTTCTCTAAGCGTGCCGACGGAAACCCGAACACACACGCCTTTGTAGGTTCTCCAGAAATGGTTGCTGCTATCGCAATTTCTGGTCGTTTAGATTTCGACCCTATGAACGATACATTAATTAATGAGAATGGTGAAGAAGTAAAATTAGATGAGCCTAAAGGACTAGAGTTACCACCATTAGGATTTGATGTAAAAGAGTCTGGTTATGTTAAACCTCTTGAAGATGGATCTGGAGTTAACGTTGTTGTTAGCCCAACATCAGAGCGTTTACAATTATTAACACCTTTCAAGCCTCTTGGAAATGATATTACAGGAGCTAAATTATTAATAAAAGCTTTCGGAAAATGTACTACCGACCATATTTCTATGGCTGG
>JAGPVI010000179.1 GCA_018067115.1 Bizionia sp.
GAATAATTATTGAATTTATAAAATAAAAACGGAACTTATACTAGATAGAATGGGGATTTGTTAAAGTTTTGTTTGCGGCTATTTAATGACGTTCGCTTGGTTTATATAGTGGATGATTTATTAATATGCTCATTCTGTAGAGCTTAACATGTAAAATAAGTGATTAAAAATTAACACACTATATATATAATTTATTTTTTAGTTGTAAAAAATCGTAAATATTTCAAGTTATATTTTATTAATAACAGGAAGAGATTAGTAATAGCTAAAAGGTGAACTTATTTCATTTTATGCCACAGGCAATTTAAAGGCTATTGTATGTAAACATCCTTGTTATTGCGAGAATTAATCTGATAAAAGAGTAGATTAGATGTTATATATTTAGATAGGACAAATGTGAAAAAGCTAATTTTCCTTTATTTTTACTTATTGGTGATAAAAAAGAATTTAAGGAGAGTGAAAAGTTTTAATCGGATTCTTTAGAAAAGGACTTAAAAGAATCGGACAAAAAAATAAGATATTTGAGAGTAATAAATATAAAACGAACAGTCAGATTTTTTTTATCTTACGCCACATAGACGCTAATGAAATTCCGATAAATGGATGTGCAAAAGATAGTGATGAATGTAGTAGTTTCGTAAAAAAAAACAGCGGTATACCCTGTGGTTAAACTATGCAAAACCGTAACAGACTAACTATACGCAGCCACGACGTAAATAATTAAAGCTAAATACTATAAATGAAAGGAATAAAATTAATGTTAGGTGTTTTAATCGGACTTACGATTTTTTTATCTTGTTCAAGCGACGATGATTCTGAATCTAACCATGATATAATTATCGGAAAATGGAAAGCTATACAAAGATTTGAATCAAATGTAGAGGTTGATGTGCCAGTCTGTCTTGCCCATTTGTATTCGGAATATAATGAAGATAAATCTATAGGAGGAGGCGTAATTCTTGCAACAGATTTACCTGAAGAGTGTGGAACCATAGATTTTGAATTAGGGTGGAATTGGAATAATCTTGGGAATAATCAATATCGAATTAGATATTTAGAAGAGCAAGGGCAACTATTTGTTTTTTATAAAGATGGTGATAACTTAGTTGAAGAAAATCCAGACGGAATTACAAAAACAATATATCAACCCTATTAAAACTATTCGCCCCACAGGGTATAATTTTTTTTTGGTATTGTGATTAAATTAAGGTTGTTCTGCTTTTGGTCTAGCTATTATTCCTTGGGAAACCCTAGTACTCAAAAGAGCCCTTTCTGTAGAGAACGACGCTGGCCATACTGTAAAATTCGAAATTGAAATTTACATTCAGAATAAAAGTCTATTGTTTATTTTTTTCGATTCTCAGATATTTGATACAATAGGAGTATATGGCGAGTTATCGTTATGGTTTACGGTAAATAACTATTTACTTTTCGTATGAAATAAGGAGGAAGCAAAAAGTGATAATTATATTAAATGAAGCAAAAACTGAATTATAAACTAGTTGCAATCTGTTTCTAAAAAAATGCCGAGGAGAAGGTTGAAAAATTTAAATGAATTAGAAGTTATAATTCATTGAGAAAGCTCTAATTAAATCGGGAATTGTGGGCAAATATTCTGCAAATAAAAAAACCAGCATTAACAAAAACGTTGTTAAGTGCTGGTTTTACTGGTGACCTCGACTGGATTCAAATATTTATCCAATCTGTACTGTTTATAGGTCTTTACGATGCTTGTAAAAATTCTGTTGACCGAATTGTAGTAATAACAATTGGTGTTGATTGTTGACTTTTAGTCTAAGCTAAAGATAAGGAAATTAAGGATTCAAACCTATATAAATTATAACAAATGCTATGAAAAATATCTAAAACTTTAGATCTATTTGTTGGGCTCTTTTAACAATCAGTTTTTTATATTCTACTTTCTTTTTAGAGCTTAAGAAACTGTTATCAATAAGCTCATCCCATTCTTGCATTCCTGTCTCAATACGTTTCCAAATATTTTCTATGGCTTTTTTAGGAATATCACTTCCTTTTATTGCGACATCAAAATCTGCTCGCTTCAATCGATTCTTTTTCCCATTGAGATTGAGTGCTAGTTCTTCGGGGTCATCCACTAGTAGTTGAGCAGCGACCATATCGTATACAGGTGTTAAATTATAGTTTCCTGGAACTTCAGCAATCAAAGAGAAATTTTTTAGGTGCATATCATTGTTTCCTATAAGAAATGAAACTATTACTTGTTCGTAAAATCGTATAATGTCAATTAAAGGATTGTAACCGTAGGCTTTTATTCCTTTTGCAATCTGCTCATATGACCCTCTGTATTTGTGCTCAGTCAATCGTTCTGTAAACTGGCAAGCATCTTCCATTGCGAACTTACTACCATCAGTTTTTCGGTCTATTCTTCTCGTGAGATAGGCTAGCTCTCCATCTTTCAAGGGGATTAATAAAAAAGGTACCGTATCTATTCCGCAAGCTTTTGCAAGGTGCATTGATAAGGCTTCTATTTCTGGCATTTCAGGATAAAGGGCAAAGGGAGGTTTCAATATAAATCGTCCGTTTAAAGCACCAACAATAGTCAAACGTTTATCATTATCCTCGAGGTTGCTAAATCCTAATGACAACTTCGGTTGTACACCGGTAACGATTAACCGTTGTGCGACGTTTTCTTTAGCGAGCTGGTCGATATCTGCCATAGCATAATCCAAATGCATTACGGGTTCGTTTTCTTGCCAAAACTCCTTTAGGCAAGCCGCGTGGTATTGGCTAGTCTTTCCGTTAATGGCTTTGTGGCATGCTAAACAAATCATATTTCGTGTATGCTTATGTTGCCGATACAGTCACGACAAGTCGTTAATAATAGTCCCATACGATCTCTGGGATTGAGCTTCCAGTTTTTATGCGCAATTTCGAGTAGCCATCCCTCAGGAATTAATCCGTCGAAAAAGGGAAACAGGTATTCCGACTGAAATCCTTCTTCCTTGAGTGGTAAGGATAACGCAATTGCTGTTGGGTTATCGGTATTTAAATAAGCAGTATCGTATGAAAAGAAGTAACCCTCATCGGTTTCTTTCAAAACGCCTGCTTGCTTGTTATTTATCCATATTGCTCCTTGTCTCATTGTTTATAGGTGTTGGGGTTAATGTGTGACCAAAGAACAGTAGTAACTGATTAACTTTATCTGTCATTACATTGGGTTTACCTTGTTCGAGTTCGCGCAGGAAACGCAAGCCTATTCCTGTCAAATCTGCTAGATCTATTTGTGTATAGTTAGCCTCTTTTCGTCTGTTACGTACGAAAGTAGCTATTGGATTATCGCGATTCCATTCTTTCATAATTATACCTTTAAGGGTGCAATTTACGGTTTTTTATTGATATTATACCTCTTAGGGTGTAATTAGTGTGTTTTTGAGATGTAATATACCCGATAGGGTATATTTATAAAGTGCTTTCTAGATATTGCAGAATAACCTCTTCTTTGATACCACTATATTCTGCGAATTCTTCTGCGGTGATAAACTGATATGATTTCTTGCCAAAGTGGGCTTTAATGTTATTTAAAAGCTTACGCCCGTAGCGCTCACTTCTTCCTGTGATACGCATAATATCTTTTGGGTAAATACATAGTCTTTTGATGCTGCTCATACTTTATCCATACTTTATCTATAGGTGATACTGCTACCATCGATAGGTTAAAAATGGCAAAAAAGGCACTTTTCGGCATATGCGGAAAGCACTTTTGGGATTGCTTATTAAAGATACGGAGTTTTGATAAAACTAAAAAACTTTGAATCATGGCTAGACAAGTAGGTATTATCAAATTAAAGGGAACTCTGGATGACATTTCCTTTTACAAGTCAACTGATGGGCATTTGGCTCGAACTAAAGGAGGTATAGACGCTAATCGTATTGCGAATGATCCGGCGTTTCAAAGAACACGTGAAAACGGCTCTGAATTTGGACGCGCTGGTAAAGCCGGCAAGCTAATTAGAAACTCCATTCGTGTGTTGTTGCAAAACGCAAAAGACAAACGTGTGGTTAGCAGATTGACAAAAGATCTGGTGGCTATTACTAAAACGGACCTTGTGAATGCAAGAGGTGAGCGTACGGTTGAGGATGGGAATTTTAATAGTCTTTTAGGCTTTGAATTCAACCTCAACGGAAAACTAGGTTCTACCTTGTTTGCGCCTCTTTCTGTGGCTTTCGATCGTGTAACAGGCAGTGCAGATGTTACTCTTGCAGCTTTCAGTCCGACGGTGCGTATTGCGGCTCCTTCAGGGACCACTCATTTTAATATTGTAATGGGTGCTGCAGAAGAGGACTTCGTAAATGAAACGTTTGTTTTTGAAACTGCGAGTTCAGGGATTCTTCCTTACACGGCTCCTGATACGGCACCTATTGCATTGAATGTAGCACTTACTGCTAACTCGGTACTACCCGTTATTGAGGTGGTGGGCATTGAGTTCTATCAGGAAGTCAATGGGCAAATGTATCCGTTGAAAAACGGTGCATTCAACGCGCTTTCTGTCGCACTTGTAGACACGTTGTAAGATGGAACTATTACTCCAACGACAGTATTTTAAAGAGGGTACAAATAGTGCCCTCTTTGTTAATGGGCATTTTATCTGTTTTATGATTGAATTGCCCTGGCTGAATAATAAACGCCAAATTTCCTGTATTCCGGAAGGTGTTTATGAATTGAAATCTCGCTTTTCTGATCGGTTTCGGGACCATTTGCAGGTTTTAGATGTGAGTCAGAGAAATTTAATACTGATTCATCCTGCGAACAACGCTTCTAAAGAATTGGAAGGCTGTTTGGCTCCGGTAAGTCAGTTATCGGGGGTAGGAGTGGGCTGGTCTTCACGATTGGCTATGCAAAAGATACTTTCACTTTGCCATCAAGCTTTTGAGCGCAAAGAATTTATTTCATTAACCATTAACCATTAAATCTTAAGATTATGAATTTAGTAGAACGTTATAAAAAACCAACACCGAAGTTTTTCAAGTTATTACGAAACATCGGAATTGCACTGGCTACTGCAGGCGGTGCTATTATTGCTGCGCCGGTAAGTGTGCCAGCAATTGTTATTACTATTGCCACTTATATGACCGTGGCCGGAACTGTGGCTACAGCTGTGAGTCAGGCGGTGGTTATGGATGATGAACCAAAGATGTCATCTCGTAAAAAGAACTTATAGAAATCGTATATATGAGGATGTCTCAAAGCGTATCACATATCAGGTTTTCAATATTGGGAGGTACTGCTTCTTCTGTTTGGATGCGGATATCTTCCGAAGACCTCATTAAAACAGCTGTTATGGCCGCTTTTGGGGCTGTGGTTAGTTATCTTGTTTCGCTGTTGGTGAAATACATTCATAAGCGATTAAAACGCCTCAAATTAAAAGATTAAACGCATATTATCAAGAGCTTCAATTCGGAGCTCTTTTTTCATTTTAAATGTATTGCTATTAAAGCAACGTCTTCTTTCTATAAGAAACAATAGGGCTGCTAGTATACCCAGAGCCTTTCCTATTATTTTAAAAGCATAAAAAAAAGAAAACCTGTTGGCTGATGGCGTGGCGATGCTGTCAAGCTTTTTGGAGAAAATGGTGCGTATTGTAAGGTGTTTGGAAAAAATAGAGCTGCCTTTAAGGGCACTATTTTTTTCAAAACCATTTGGCCTGAGCTTTATAGCATTTTGTGGCTGGTGATGGGAGCCGTCTATATTTGTAATCTTTTTATTATTCAATTATTATTGAAGAGTTGAGACGCTAAATTGAATCTTGGCTTTGAAGTGGTGTTTTCTGAATATAAATAGGTTTCGACTGCGCTTAAACGGAAAATTAAATAATCAAATAAATAAATAATAAAGGAAGTAAAGGGTTGTTTTGAGTTCGGGGTCCTCAGGAATATATATTATTTTAAGTTGTTGTTTTTTGCTGGTT
>JAGPVI010000181.1 GCA_018067115.1 Bizionia sp.
AAAATAAAACGGCTAAATTTTTCTCTCATTTTTACAACCAGAGTTCGTATTTAATAGACCGAAAAATAAAACGGCAAGACAATACGTTTAACTTAAATCCGTTTAAAAACGACAGTGAAACTGCCTTGGGATTACAGTCTAATTTTAGAAATGTTTTGTTTTTTAACCGCGGTAAACAACACTATACTACCTCTTATACCTTTTTAACAAATAGTTCTAGAAATATTTTAACTGTTGGCTTTATTGCAAACTCACTTAAAAGTCATCAGCTACATTTTAATCATAAATTCGAAACAAGTTGGTTAATTAATCTTCAAACGAGTTTGGAAACTAACGCCAGTGAAAGCGAAAATTTTATTAGCAAGAACTATAAGTTAGATGAAGAGCGACTCAACCCAAAACTTTCTTATTTATTAAACGATAATGTACGTTTTGATCTCTTTTATCAATTCACAAAAAAAGAAAATAGTATTGGTGATTTAGAAGTCTTAAACCAACAAAAATATGGTGCTTCGTTTGCTATTAACAGCAATCAAAAAGCGGCAATATCGGGAGAATTCAATTTATTTTCAAATGCTTTTGAAGGCAATCAAAATTCACCTGTTGGCTACCAAATGCTAGAAGGATTGCAACCCGGAAGAAACTTAACGTGGAGTATTCTTGCTCAGAAAAAAATTACTAAATATTTAGATTTAAACTTAACTTATTTTGGAAGAAAAAGTGAAACAAGTAAGACTATTCATACCGGCAACGTACAGCTAAAAGCTTATTTTTAAAAAGTAGACGCGCTAATCGCCAAAAAACGCTTAACTTTAGCCCGTGAAATTTTTTGCAATCATATTATCTCTCTATTTAACTAGCCTTACCTGCATACCTTGCAGTGATGTGGCTGTAGATACACAAGAAAATACCGTTGCTTCTATAGAAATGGATAACGATCATTCTCCAAACGAACACGCTGCAGATTTGTGTTCGCCTTTTTGTACGTGCCAATGTTGCCATATTGAAATTATCCCTTCTACAGACTTTACAGTTACTTTTACAAACATCGAAAACCCGCAGGAAACCCCGTCTTATTTCGAAAGCATAAGTAAAAACCACAGCCTTAGCCTTCTGCAACCTCCACAGCTTTAATTCTACAAATAATCTGAATCTTTTCAGAACTTTTTTACACTATATAATAGTGTAACTTATACCATTTATTTAAAGAATTAAATCATAAACAGAATGATTAATAAACTTATTGCCTTTTCAATTAACAACAAAATTGTAATCGCACTACTAACATTAGCCCTTATAGTTGGCGGTGTTTTCAGCATTTTAAAAGTGCCGGTAGATGCAGTACCAGACATTACAAACAATCAAGTACAAATTATTACTCAGGCTCCAAATTTAGGAACTGAAGACATCGAGCAGTTTGTTACCTACCCCGTAGAATTAGCAGTTGCAAACTTACCCGAAGTTGAAGAAATAAGATCGGTTTCACGCTTTGGCCTATCGGTTGTAACCATAGTATTTAACGACAATCTCGACACGTATTTGCCACGTCAATTAGTAAGTGAAAAGCTAACTGAAATAAAAGCCAATATCCCCGAAGGTTTCGGGACACCTATGATGGGGCCAATCTCTACCGGATTGGGGGAAATTTACCAATACACTCTAGAAGTCGACCCCAAATTTAAAGATAACTACTCGACAACAGAGCTGCGAACTATTCAAGACTGGATTATTCGTAGACAAATGGCAATGGTACCCGGAGTTGTAGAAGTAAATGCCTTTGGTGGAGGTATAAAACAATATGAAGTTGCCGTTAATCCTAATCGCCTAAAAGCTATGGGCATTAGTATTAAAGACGTATTTACAGCTTTACAAAATAACAATCAGAATACGGGGGGTGCCTATATAGAGAAGAATCATCAAGCCAATTTTATTAGAGGCGAAGGCTTAGCACGATCAATTTCAGACATTAACAAGATTGTTGTTGCCACTAACAACGGTAGCCCGGTAATTATAAAAGATATCGCCGATGTTAAATTTGGTACTGCAACACGCTACGGCGCATTAACAAAAAATGGTGAAGGTGAAGCTGTTGGTGGAATGATTTTAATGCTGAAAGGCGCCAGTTCTAACACAGTAATTGATAACGTTACAAAAAGAATTGAAGCCATACAAAAAACACTACCTGAAGGTGTTACTATAAAACCTTTTTTAGACCGTAGCAAACTAATAGAAAACACAACCTCTACAGTTCAAAAAAATTTAGTTGAAGGCGCGTTGATTGTAATTTTTATCTTAATTTTTTTCCTTGGAAATTGGCGTGGCGGACTTATAGTCGCCTCTACTATCCCTTTGTCTTTATTATTTGCTTTTATACTAATGAATGTATTCGATGTCTGGGCAAACCTAATGAGCTTAGGCGCAATAGATTTCGGAATTATTGTAGATGGCGCGGTAATTATTGTAGAAAGCACCGTCTTTATAATGTATACCCAAATTAAAAAAGGGCAAAATCTCAATCAAGAAGACCGCGATAAACTCACGTTTTCGTCGAGTTCAAAAATGATGAATACCGCTTTTTTTGGTCAATTTATAATATTAATTGTATTTCTTCCCATTTTAGCTTTAGAGGGTATTGAAGGTAAAATGTTTAGACCAATGGCATTAACCTTTATTTTCGCAATGCTTGGTGCTATGATTTTGTGTTTAACTTACGTACCAATGGTGACTTCATTGTTTTTAAAAGTCCCTGAAAATAACAAGAAAACGTGGGGTGACAGAATTGTTGTTTGGTTAGAAAACAAATACGAAAACGGTTTGATTAAAGCCTTTAAACGCGATAAGCTAATTATTGTGGCTTCTGTTATTTTACTTGCGCTTTCCAGCTTTTTATTCACAAGAATGGGTGGTGAATTTATTCCGCAGTTGGATGAAGGTGATTTGGCTTTCCATGTCATTTTAAAACCTGGGAGTTCACTTTCTGAAACCATATCGGCTACCACCAAAGTCGAAAAACTAATTAAAAACAACTTTCCAGAAGTTAATGATATTATTAGTAGAATTGGCGTCGCCGAAGTTCCCACAGATCCAATGCCCATGGATCTCGCCGATGTTTTTGTTATTTTAAAACCGCAAAGCGAATGGACAAGCGCAGAAAACAAGGAAGAGCTTATTTCTAAAATGAAACACAAACTGCAAACCCTTCCTGGGCTAAGCTACGAGTTTTCGCAACCTATAGAAATGCGTTTTAACGAGCTAATTACCGGTGTACGAGAAGATATTGCCATAAAATTATATGGCGACGATTTAACAATACTCTCACAAAAGGCTGAAGAAATTGGTAAGCGCGTTGCAAATATTGATGGTGTTGCCGATATGAAAGTTGAAGCTACAGCAGGCCAACCACAAATTACTATTAATTACAATCGTAATAAAATTGCCCAATACGGCTTACAAATTAGCGATTTAAACACTTTAGTGGAAACCGCTTTTGCTGGTGGTGTGGCAGGAACTATTTTTGAAGGCGAACGTCGTTTTGACTTGGTAGTTCGGGTGTCGCAAGAATTACGAAAGGATTTAAACAGTGTTAAGAATTTATTTGTTTCACTACCTAATGGTTCTCAAATTGCTTTAAAAGAAGTCGCCGATATTAGTTTTAAACCCGGGCCAATGCAAATAAGTCGAGATAATACCAATCGTCGTGTGCATATTGGTATTAATGTAAGAGGCCGAGATATTAAATCTTTAGTGGAAGAGATTAAGGAAGAAATCAATTCAGAAATAACATTGCCTGCAGGCTATTATATTCGTTATGGCGGTGCTTTCGAGAATTTAGAACGCGCCACCAATAAACTAAAAACGGTGGTTCCTATTTCGTTACTTCTTATTTTTGTTTTAATATTTTTTGCATTAAAATCCTTTAAACAAAGCCTTATGATTTATATGGCAATCCCCTTAGCGACTATTGGGGGAATTTTTTCATTATTAATTCGCGATATGCCGTTTAGTATTTCGGCAGGGGTGGGCTTCATAGTGCTTTTTGGTGTTGCCGTTTTAAACGGACTAGTGCTAATTAGTGGTTTTAATGAATTGAAAGAAGAAGGTGTTACAGATATTTCAGAACGTATTAAACAAGGAACAAAACGACGTATTCGACCTATTTTATTAACCGCATTAACCGATATGTTAGGCTTTTTACCAATGGCCATATCCTCATCATCGGGTTCTGAGGTACAACGCCCACTTGCCACGGTAGTAATTGGAGGGTTATTAACAGCTACTTTATTAACCTTGTTTGTTATACCTATTTTATACCGATGGATTGAAACGCGAGAAGCGAACAAAAATCCTTCCACCGGAACTCGAAAAACAGTTTTAGCGTCAATAGCCATTGTATTTGGATTATTTACAAGTTACGCACAAACACCGCCAGCACTTTCTATGGAAGAGGCTGTAAGTATTGCTTCCAAAAATCACCCAGCATTGACTGCTTCAGCGTTGCGCATTACAAAAGAAAAGACGTTAAAAACTACGGCTTGGGATCTTGGTGAAACATCTATCTTTACAAGTGGTGAGGAAATAGGCCATAATAACCCTGCAACGTATACTCGATTAGGAATTGGGCAATCTAGAATTGCGATTTTTGAAGGCCCTTCAAAAAACAAACTGGCTAAAAAGAATATTACTTTAGCGCAAGTTAATTATCAATTGAGCGCCCTAGAAGTAGAACAGGCCGTTAAAAAAGCGTGGATAAAAAGCTACATATCAAAACGTATTTACGACTCTTACACAACGATTGATTCTACATTTTCAGGACTTGAAAAAGCATTAAGGTTACGTTTTGAAACCGAAGCCATTTCAAAACTAGAGTATAATTCCACGAGCAATCAAGGAAAACTATTATCTATTAAAAAGCACGTGGCTTATAACAATTACAAAATGGCTTTGGCACAATTTAACCAGCAGCTATTTAGTGATACGATTTATGCTATTAAAGCGACAGACCTTATAGAACTAGAGCCTTTTAATATAAGTATAGACAGCACTTTAAAATCACATCCACTTTTAAAACAATGGGAAGCGGAATTGGAGGTTGCTAATGCCAAAACGAAAGTCGAAAAAGCTAGTTATTTACCAAAATTATCGGTTCAGTATGGTTTTCAAGAAGTTGCAGGCCAAACAGGATTTAATAGTTTTCAAATCGGGTTACAAATTCCTTTAATTTTTAATGCTACTCAAGGCAGAATAAAAGCTGCTAAATTAGAAGCTAAGATTATTCAAGAAAATATTAGATTAAACACAAGCGAAATACATACAACCTATTCCAATCTCGTTTCTCAATACATGTTAGATAAAGATAATTGGGATTTTTACAAATCTGAAGCTCTCCAACTAGCAATCGAACAGCGAAAAGGCGCAACCCTATCTTATAAAGAAGGTGCGATGGATTATATCGCGTTTATTCAAACCTTAAAAGACGCTACCGAATTAGAAATTAACACTTGGCAAATTCTAGAATCGTATTTAATGAGTACGATTGCATTAGATTTTTTCATTTCAAATCAATAAAAATTTATGAAAACACGATATAACACTTACGCTATTTTATTTCTTTTACTCCTAAGTTTAGGGTGTAAAAACACTTCAGATGAAAAGCAATCTACTTTAAAAAATGATACTGAAACACAAACAATAACTGAAGGTGACGACCATGCAAATGATGAGCATTCTGATCATATTGAGTTGTCAACATCGCAACTCTCCGATTTAAATATTACAATCGATACCATTTCAAACCGAAACATGAGTGGGTACATTGAAGTCAACGGTACGTTAGGTGTTCCGCCACAAAACGAGGCGGTAATTACGACTACTATAGGCGCAAACATTAGCCAAATTAAAGTTATAGAAGGCGATTATGTTAAAAAAGGTCAAGTCGTTGCCTATATAACGCATCCAGATATTATTACTATCCAAACCGATTATTTGCAAACCTTAAATAAATTGTCTTTTTTAGAGCAAGATTTTAAACGCCAGCAAACATTATACGATCAAGGTGTGGCATCTGGGCGCGATTACCAACAAGCAAAATCGACTTTTAATAGCACCTCTGGCTTGGCAAAAGGTTATGCTAGTCAATTGCGATTATTAGGATTATCTCCTCAACAAATAGAAGCAGGGAATATCGCCGAATCCGCACCACTACGCAGTCCTATAAACGGTTACATCGAAAAAGTGTTTGTAAAATCAGGGCAATATGCACAGCCGCAAACTCCCTTAATAGAAATTGTAAATACTGAGCATATTCATTTAGATTTAATGGTGTATGAGAAAGATATTAGCAAAGTAAAAAACGGACAAACTGTACGATTTAATGTTGAATCCATAGGAAATACAGAGCTTACAGCGAAAATATATTCGGTTGGTAAAACATTTGAAGACGGCCCAAAAGCCTTGCATATTCACGCAGAGATTGAAAATAAAAATAACCAATTAATACCCGGAATGTATGTTAATGCACAAATTATAACAGAAAACACCACCGAAAAAGCCATCGCTGAATCGGCAATTTTTCGAGATGGTGCTTATTCTTATGTTTTTGTTGCAAAAAAAATTAACGCATCTGTATGGGAGTTTACTCCAGAAGAAATTTTAATTAAAAACACCTCTAATGGTTTTTCTGCTTTTCAGTTTAAAAAACAACAAGAAACAACTGTTTTGGTTGCTCAAAGTGGTGCATATTATTTAATTTCAGAATTAAAAAAAGGAGAAGCAGAACATTCACATTAATTTAGAGCATTATGAAAGAGTACGAGCACACCAAAAACAAACATAATCACAACCACTTGTTAGGAGAACGAACCGAGCTCTATTTTGCGATTGCAAGCGGTATATTCTTAGCACTTGGTTTTGGATTGTCTTTTGTGTCGGTAATAAATGAATGGATACCTTTAACCTGCTATATTTTGGCGTATTTTTTTGGTGGTGTATTTGCTCTCAAAGAAGCCACTGAAAAAATTAGAAAAGGAGAATTCGAAATTGATTTTTTAATGATTGTTGCTGCTATCGGTGCAGCATATATTGGCAGTTGGGCAGAAGGTGCCTTACTTCTATTTTTGTTTAGTTTAGGTCACGCTTTAGAACATTTTGCGATGAATAAAGCAAAAAAATCTATTGAAGCTTTAGGCGAGTTATCTCCTAAAATAGCCTTGTTAAAAAAAGGAAAATCACTACAAGAAATCGCTATTGAAGACTTGCAGATAAATGATATAATCGTTGTTAAACCAAATACAAAAATTGCTGCCGATGGCGTAATAATTAAAGGGAGCAGTAGCATTAACCAAGCCTCTATTACAGGCGAAAGTATGCCAGTGGACAAAACATTTATAATAAACCCCGATGACTTACCCGATTTTAAGAACATCGATAATTCTCACGTCGTTTTTACAGGTACAATAAATGGAGACAGCGCATTAGAAGTTAAAGTTTTAAAGCTAAGCAAAGATTCTTCAATTTCAAGATTGGTAAAAATGGTTAGCGAAGTGGAAACCCATAAATCGCCGACGCAACGTTTAACAAAACGCTTTGAAAAATGGTTTGTTCCTGCTGTTATTATATTAGTAATTACGCTCTGTTTCGCGTATTTAGTAATAGACGAATCTTTTAGAGACAGTTTATACCGTGCTATTACTGTTTTAGTAGCTGCTAGCCCATGTGCTCTAGCTATTTCAACACCAAGTGCCGTGCTTAGTGGTGTGGCGAGAGCTGCAAAAAAAGGGGTGCTCATAAAAGGAGGACGGGCTTTAGAAGATTTAGGAAGTTTAGACACGATAGCTTTCGATAAAACAGGAACCTTAACCGAAGGTAAACCGAAATTAACAAATGCTATTGCTTTAAATGGTTATGATGAAACCGCTTTTCTTCAGTTGGTGTTAGATGTGGAGAGTTTAAGTAATCATCCACTAGCAAAAGCAATTTCTAAGGATATAAAAGAGCAGTATAATTTAACCGAAACACATTCTGCATCTCAAATTAAAGCCATACAAGGCAAAGGCATTCAGGCAAAATATAACGACCAATCGGTTTATATTGGTAATGCTATTTTAATACAAGACCAAGATGTTGTGCTATCTGAAACTGTAAAACAACAAACCGAAGATTTATTAACTGGCGGACAAACAGTTATGCTTGTTGCTTTTAATAACGAAATTATAGGGCTATTAAGTGTTATGGATGTACCACGGGCTACTGCAAAAAGCACTTTAGAGCATTTAAAACGTATAGGGATAAAAAAGATGGTAATGCTTACCGGCGACCATCAAAATGTGGGTGATGCAATTGCTGAGCTAATAGGCTTAACCGAAGCTCGAGGTGGTTTATTACCAGAAGATAAGGTAAAGGCAATCCAAGAATTAAAAGCCAACAATAACAAAGTAGCAATGGTAGGTGACGGTGTAAACGATTCTCCAGCTATGGCAAATAGCACCGTTGGTATCGCAATGGGTGCTGCTGGTAGCGATGTTGCTTTAGAAACGGCAGATGTTGCCTTAATGTCCGATAAAATTGAAGCACTCCCTTTTGTTATCGCTTTAAGTCGTGCATCGAAAAGAATTATAAAACAAAACCTATGGATTAGTCTAGGTATTGTTGCCTTTCTAGTTCCTGCTACATTGTTTGGATTTGCAAATATTGGTATTGCTGTTGTAATCCATGAGGGTTCTACCCTTTTAGTTGTAATTAATGCTTTGCGTTTATTGCGATTCGATATTGAATGAGCACATTCGTTTAAACTAATTTCATAAAAAAACACCCAAACTAAAAGAATAGTTTGGGTGTTTTTTATATATAACAATCTGTTAATTACATTTTTTGTAACCACGTTTTTACATCAACTTCTTTTTTGATAATATCGCGAAGCTCTTCAATTTTAACACGTTTTTGCTCCATTGAATCTCTGTAGCGCACCGTGACACAATTGTCGTTTAACGTATCGTGGTCTACTGTAATACACAATGGTGTTCCGTTAGCGTCTTGACGACGGTAGCGTCTTCCAACGGCATCCTTTTCGTCGTAAGCGATATTGAAATCCCATTTTAACTCGTCAACAATTTGTTGTGCTACTTCTGGCAAACCATCTTTTTTAACCAATGGTAAAACAGCCGCTTTAAAAGGCGCCAATACTGCTGGTAATTTTAAAACGGTACGCGTGGTATTATTTTCTAGCTCTTCTTCTTGTAAAGCATTAGAAAAAACAGCCAAAAACATACGATCTAAACCAATAGATGTTTCTAACACGTAAGGTGTATAGCTCGCATTTTCTTCGTGATCGAAATATTGTAATTTTTTACCAGAGAACTCTTCGTGTTGTTTTAAATCGAAATCTGTACGCGAGTGAATTCCTTCTAATTCTTTAAATCCAAAAGGAAATTTAAATTCAATATCGGTTGCTGCATCGGCATAATGTGCCAGTTTTTCGTGATCGTGAAAACGGTAATTCTCTTCACCTAAACCTAATGATTTATGCCACTTCATACGGGTATCTTTCCAATACTCGAACCACTTTTTTTGTGTGCCTGGTTTAATAAAAAATTGCATTTCCATTTGTTCAAACTCACGCATTCTAAAAATAAACTGTCTTGCAACAATTTCATTTCTAAAGGCTTTACCTGTTTGTGCGATACCGAAAGGAATTTTCATTCGTCCGCTTTTCTGAACATTCAAAAAGTTTACAAAAATACCTTGCGCTGTTTCTGGGCGTAAATACAAATCCATTGCGTGCTCTGCAGACGCGCCTAGCTTTGTTCCAAACATTAAGTTAAATTGCTTTACGTCTGTCCAGTTTTTACTTCCTGTTAACGGATCTGCAATTTCTAACTCTTCAATCAATGCTTTAACATCTGCCAAATCCTCATTTCCAAGAGACTTCCCCATTCGTTGTAATATGCTATCAATTTTTTCTTGATATCCTACAACACGTGGATTTGTTGAAACAAATTCAGCTTTATCAAAAGAATCACCAAAACGCTTTGCAGCTTTCGCAACTTCTTTATCTATTTTATTTTCTATTTTGGCGCAATAGTCTTCAATTAAAACATCTGCTCTATAACGCTTTTTAGAATCTTTATTATCTATTAACGGGTCATTAAATGCATCTACGTGCCCAGAAGCTTTCCAAGTGGTTGGATGCATAAATATTGAGGCATCTAAACCTACAATATTATCGTGCATTTGCACCATTGCTCGCCACCAATAGTCACGAATATTTTTCTTTAATTCTACTCCGTTTTGTGCGTAATCATAAACAGCGCTCAGGCCGTCGTATATTTCACTACTTTGAAATACGTAACCGTATTCTTTAGCGTGAGAGATTACTTTTTTAAATTTATCGTCTTGATTTGCCATAAGTACAAAAATATAAAACCGCTCCAAACAAATGGAACGGTTTTGATAAAATTATAAGGGTTATTTTTAATTTAATTCTATGCTAGTGCTTCCTATAAGTTCGACATCGTGAAAAACACTTATAAAATAGGTGCCTTTTACTAAATCTTTATCTTCATCGATGTCTATAAATGCCGAAACATCGAGGTTGTCATTGCGATAATTTACGACTTCTTTACGAGAATAAATTAAAGACTTCTCATTAAATTTCACCTCTGCTTGATTAGACACAATATTATACTGTGGATCAAGTACTTGAATATAAATATTCTTATCGCCGCGATCTGTAAATTTATTAGCAACCATTGTAAAACTAACGTGAACATTTTTAATTCTAGATGCACGATTGGTGCTTACAATTCGGTTTTTGGTAACACGCTTCACCCCTTTAGCATCCATATTCACAATAGTGATACGTTTTGCTTCTTCCAATTTGTTTTCGAGCGTACCGTTTCTCTTTGCTAATGAGTTATTCTTGGTTTTTAAAACTTTAGCCGTAGTGGAGGTTTGTTTTAACTGCGTTTTTGTGTGCGCTAACGACGTCTCTACCAATTGGTTTGTTTCCATCAGCGAATCATTTTTAGTCTCTAAATTTCTCATAAGTGCGAGTATACTCGCGTTTTCCAACTTGAGTTTAATGAGCTGAGCTTTATACCGAGAAATTAAAGCAGCATTAGGTTCTAGCGATTTTACAGAATCTAGAATGCTTTGCAGCCTCCTTTTAGATTCTTCCATCTGTGATTTTATAGTACCATTTTCTATTTCTAAAATGTTGTAACGTCTAAGCATTTCAGACAATTCATTTTCTACAAGTTTATTTTCTTGCTCTATAAAAGTCTGCACTTGTTGCTGATTACTATAATTAACAAAAGCGAAACCGCTTATTGCTATCAATGCTATTACTAATGAACTTATAATTAACCTATAATTAAAAAATTGAGGATTAACTATCATAAATTTTTACTATTAATAACGTGAATTTATACATTAGTTGAGATATTCCATTTTATAATCGTTGAAATGACTAAAAATTTGTTAAAAGAATGAATAATTTTCATTAAATTAGAAAAAGCGACGTTTCATCGATCATATTGAATGAACCGTTTTTACAAAAATGATGTCTATGCTATCCTCTTTAATAGATTTAATTTTCCCTAAAGTCTGTTATACCTGTACCTCTATATTAAATGACAACGAACAGTACCTTTGCACACATTGCCGACACCTCTTACCCGTTACAGATTACCACAAAACTAACGACTTAACAGTAGAAAAAGTGTTCTATGGTCGTGCTAAAGTAGCCCGTGCTACAGCTTTACTCCGTTTTACTAAAAAAGGAATAGTACAGAAACTTTTACATCAGTTAAAATACAAAGGACATGAAGACATTGGTATATTTTTAGGAGATTGGCTGGGCGAAGAATTAAAACATATAGAACATTATACTACTATAGACCTTATTATTCCGGTACCCTTACATAAACGTAAAAAACGAAAACGAGGCTACAACCAAGTGGAACGCTTTGGCGAACAGTTAGCTCTCGCTTTAAACACGACGTATTGCGACAATGTTTTGCTAAAAACAACCGATACTAAATCTCAAGTTAATAAAAACCGCTTTTCGCGTTGGAATGATAAAACGGAACTATTCACTTTGCACAACAGTTCAAAATTAAACAACAAACACATTCTGTTAATAGACGATATCATTACAACTGGTGCCACTTTAGAAGCCTGTATTATAGAGCTTAATAAAGCTACAAATGTAAAAATTAGCATCGCGACAATGGCAATTGCCTAACCCTTATTAAAGTCGTCTTAACCAACAATAGAAAACGAAGTCCTTTTTCGTTAGTAAATAAATAAGTTGTTAATTTGCTAAACATTTAAATTTAAGTATGCATACTCGTTTATATAACTTCCTTTTAGTAGCCGTTATTGGTTTAATTATTGCTAGTTGCGCAAACCGTGGGTCTCCAACTGGTGGAGAAAAAGATATTACACCTCCAACAATAGTGAGAGCAATTCCAGAGAACTATTCGACAAATTTTAAAGCCAACGAGATTAAAATTTACTTTAACGAGTACATTAAAATTAAAAATCTGTCGAAACAATTAATTGTTTCGCCTCCTATGGACAATGCGCCCGAGATAACACCTCTAGGAACTGCTAGTAAATACATCACTATAAAAATACATGATACCTTAAAGCCCAATACAACGTATGCGTTTAATTTTGGAAATAGTATTGTAGATAACAACGAAGAAAATCCCTTTTCCTATTATAGATACGTATTATCTACAGGAGATTACATCGATTCTTTAACGGTAAAAGGAAGCATAAAAGACGCTCTTAATTACGAATCGGACACCTATGTTTCTGTAGCTTTATACGAAGTCAACGAAAACTACACAGACTCCCTTATCTATAAAAGAACACCAGATTATGTTACAAATACATTAGATAGCACAACTAATTTCACCATTGAAAACGTAAAAGCTGGCACCTATATGTTACGTGCGTTAAAAGATGAAAATAGTGATAATAAATTTCAGCAGAAAACAGATAAAATTGCATTCTACGAAACTCCAATTACAGTTCCTAACGATTCTGCTTTCTATAAACTGAGTTTGTTCTCGGAGACTATAAATTATAAAGCTGATAGACCAAAATTAGTTTCGGGAGAAAAAATAATTTTTGGTTTCGAGGGAGATTACAGTGCTGTTGACATCGCACTACTTTCTAACGTTCCCGATGCTTTTAAATCGCGTTCTTTTAAGGAAGAAGTTAAGGATACTTTAAATTATTTCTACAGTCCGAAATTAGAAACAGACTCTTTAATTTTTAAAGTAAGTAATAAGACCATTGTAGATACATTTACTGTTAAAATTAGAGACAATAAACGCGACACCTTAGTGGTTTCCTCATTTCCGAAAAATCTAATTAAGTATAATGAAGAGTTTACCATAGGGGCAAACATTCCATTTACCAGTTTTGATGAACGTAAAATGACTATTCGCGATAAGGATTCGCTATTGATTCCTTTTAAAAAATCTTTCGACAGTTTACAAAACAAGTATCGTTTTAGTTTCGATAAAACCGAGGAAAATAATTATAAGGTTGAGATTCTTCCTGAAGCCATTACCGATTTCTTCGACAATAAAAACGACACACTAAACTACAGGTTAAAAACACTTGCTTTGAATAAATACGCTAATATTCGCGTAAATTTACAAAACGCTGTGTACCCTATTATTCTTCAACTCACCAATAAAAAAGGAGAAATAAAAGCTGAAGCTTATGTTACGGAGCCAAGACCTGTAGATTTTAAATTTTTAGATGCAAGTACTTATTATTTAAGAGCTATTTACGACAGCAATAAAAACGGCCTTTACGATACAGGAAACTACTTAAAAGCCATACAACCAGAACGCGTAAGTTATATGGAAAACGTTATTGAAGGGCGATCGGGCTGGGATGAAACTGTAAATTTTACTCTATTAGATTAAACGCATCTTTATCTTTTAAAAACCCTAAATGGCGCCTGTTTTTCTCGATATGCTGTTTACTTAAAGTCACAATTTCTGTTGTTTCTGTATGAGGTAAGGTGTGAGATATTTTTTTACCTAACACATCATAAACAGCCGTATTTCCGGAATATTCAATTTTTTTTTCGTCTAACCCCACACGATTAACACCCACACAGTAACTCATATTTTCTATGGCACGTGCCTGTAGTAGAACATTCCAAGCTTTAATTCTCACTTTGGGCCAATTGGCAACATAAATTAACACGTCGTAGTCTTGCGTATTTCTTGACCAAACTGGAAAACGCAAATCGTAACATACTAAAGGACAAATACGCCAGTTTTTATAGGTTACAATTAAATGTTTATCGCCCTTAGCATATGCCTTATGCTCACCGGCTAAAGTAAACGTGTGTCGTTTATTATACGTTTCTACATCACCATTAGGGTGCACAAAAACCATTCTGTTATAAAATGTATTGCACTCTTCTATAACCAGACTTCCCGTTATTGCAGCCTGTTTTTCTTTAGCTAACGCCTTTAACCATTTTATGGTTTCGCCCTCCATTGATTCCGCCACATTTTGGGGCTCCATTGTAAAGCCAGAAGTAAACATTTCTGGCAATACAATAATATCTACAGCCGCGGTTATGGCTTTAATTTTTTTACTGAATTGCACTCTGTTCTGTTCTGGGTTCTCCCAAATCAAATCAGATTGCAACGTTACTATTTTCAAAGTTTCAGACATTTTAAATGGCTTTCAATTTTAATTGCGCCCTTCTAATTTTCTCATTCAGTTTTAAAATGCGTTGTTCAAATTTAAATGTGGACTCAGGCGTGAGTTTATCTTTACGGTTTAAACGATCGAATTTTTTCTGCTCCTTTTCTAAATCCGACTGCACACGCTTTAATTGTGACTGCGCTTTTTCTTTAGCTCTTATTAGTTTCTGCTCCTTTTTTAGCGCCTTTTCACTTTGTTTTATTTTTTTCTCTGCCGCTCTTGCCTTTTTTTCAGCTTTAGCTATTGCCTTTTCCTTCGCTTTTTCATTAGCCTTTAATTTTGAAAAAATGGCCTTCTTATCATCTAACGAAAGTGTTTCAGTTACATTTTCACCTGCATTAAAAACAAAATTTCCTGAAACGTAAAATGTTTGTTTATTGTGCCGAACTTCCTGGGCTAATCCTATATTTACAACACATAGAAAAAGTGTAATCATTACTATTTGTAAGGGTTTCATAAGTTTTAATTTTAGTTACTATCAAATCTACTCTTTAATTTTCACTCCTTATAATTTGCCTTTCTAATTATTTCGCAAAAGCTTTTATGGAAAAGTCAACTATAATGTATTTTAACACCTTATAATGTATCAAAAATGGTGCTAAATATGACTTCATTTTTTATATTTGATACTTTAAATCTATATATAATGAAATTCTTAAAATTCCTCTTACTTTTTATTACGGTTCAAGTCTCTGCCCAACAAGGCGGAATGTGGATTCCTTCGCTTTTACAAGGGATGAATGAAACCGAAATGACAAATCTTGGTAGTAAACTTTCTGCTCAAGATATTTACGACGTTAATAATTCTAGCTTAAAAGATGCCATAGGCCATTTTAATGGTGGTTGTACAAGTGAAATTATTTCAGATCAAGGATTGGTATTAACTAATCACCACTGTGGATTTGGCGAAATACAGTCGCACTCCTCTTTAGAAAACGACTATTTAAAAGATGGTTTTTGGGCAATGAATTTAGATGAAGAACTTCCAAATGAAGATTTATTCATCGAGTTTATTGTAAGAATTGAAGATGTTACCGAGCACGTTCTTGCTGGCGTTACCGATGTTATGACATCTACCGAAAGACAATCTGCTATTTCTAAAAACAGTAACGCTTACGAAGCAACTGTAGCAAAAGAAGAATGGCAAGCCACAAAAATAAAATCTTTTTATGAAGGTAATCAGTACTTTTTATTTGTTACAGAGCGTTTTGACGATATTCGTTTAGTTGGCGCACCACCATCGAGCATTGGTAAATTTGGTAGCGACACCGATAACTGGGTGTTTCCAAGACATACCGGAGATTTTGCGCTATTCCGTATTTATGCAGACGAAAATAACCGTCCTGCAAAATATAGTAAAGACAACAAACCATACACACCAAAACATTTTTTACCGATTTCTTTAGATGGTGTTGAAGAAGGCGATTTTACTTTAGTATTTGGTTTTCCTGGGCGTACAAACGAGTATTTACCATCGGTTGCGATCGAGCACATTACTAAAGAATTTAACCCTAGTAATATTGAAATTCGCGAAGCAGCATTACAGGTTATAGATGCTAAAATGCAAGAAAGTGACGATGTAAGAATTAAATATGCTTCTAAACAAGCGCGTATTGCGAATGCTTGGAAAAAATGGATTGGCGAAAATTTAGGAATCGAAAAAAGTAACGCCATTTCTCAAAGACGTGCGTTTGAAGCTGAGTTTACAGAGGCTCTTAAACAAAAAGCACTAGTGAGTAAATATGGTACCATTTTACCAGAATTTGAAACTCTTTATAAAGACTTCGCCGATGTAAATATTAAGAGAAGAAACTTTATTGAAGTATTTCTTGTCACTAACGAGTTAATGCAAATGACGTTTAGAACGTATCAATTTGAACGTGCTATTACAGAAAAGCCAGAAATTTTTGATAAAGCCAAAGAATCTATAGAGGGAACGCTAAGAGGGATCCACAAAAATTACGATGTCGCTGTAGATAAAGGTGTTTTTGAAAACGTTATGCCTTTTTATACTGATAAAGTTGATGCTTCAATCTATGAAAAAACAGCGTTCACTAATTTAGATGACGCCTTAAAATTATTAAGCGGAAAACAAAAAGAGGTTATTAAAAAACTGAATAAAGATGCAGCTTACAAATATGCTAAGCCACTTATTGAAGAATTTTATAATACAATCGACCCTGAATTTCAAGCTAAAAACTTAGCGATTTCTGAGTTGCAAACTAAATATATGACAGCGTTAATGGAAGCGTTGCCAGATGCACGTTATTTTCCAGATGCTAACAGTACATTGCGTGTAACATACGGCCAAGTAAAAGGATACTCGCCTAGAGATGCCGTGTATTACGAGCCTGTAAGTTACTTAGACGGTGTTATAGAAAAGTTTGTCCCAGGTGATTATGAGTTTGATGTGCCTAAGAAATTATTAGATTTATATGAGTCTAAAGATTACGGACAATACGCTGATAGTAACGGAAAAGTACCCGTTTGCTTTTTAGGAACAAATCACACTACCGGTGGAAACTCTGGAAGTCCTGCTATTGATGCACATGGAAACCTAGTGGGTTTAAACTTCGATCGTGTGTGGGAAGGTACAATGAGTGACATGAATTACGACCCTGAAATTTGTCGTAATATTATGGTAGATGCGCGTTATATTCTGTTTATAATTGACAAATATGCTGGTGCAAAACACTTAATTGACGAAATGAAATTAGTACACCCAAAGAAAAAGTAAGTCCGTTTATCGGAAAGTAAAATCAAATAAAAAGTCCGTTGGAGTTATCTTCAACGGACTTTTTTAGTTTTATACTGACTGGCGCTTTACACGATCTCCATTTTCTTTAGTAGGAAACTCGCATTCATATTCTGGCAAATCCCTTTTTTAAAGGTGTAGTCAAAATAGAGTTCGTCGTTTATAATTTGCGCATCGAAATAGTAGTTTTTAACTTCGGTTAGCGTGTTTTCAATTTCACATAAACTCAAATCATGCGTTGCAATAATCCCTGTGGCATTACTAGCTACTAACTTTTCTACAAACTTTCGTGAGCCAATAGCTTTATCTGTACTATTGGTTCCTTTCAAAATTTCGTCCAAAATAATAAAGTACTTATCGGTTTCAATAGCGTCTACAATGTATTTTAAGCGTGTTAACTCAGAAAAGAAATAAGAACTATCGTCGGTTAACGAATCGCTTGTTCGCATGCTTGTAATTAGTTTTACTGGCACATAACGACTCGATTCTGCACAAACAGGCAAGCCCATATTAGCCATTACAATATGCAAAGATACCGTACGTAAAAAAGTACTTTTTCCAGCCATATTGGCTCCTGTAATAATAAAAAACTGCTCGCTAGTAATCTCGAATGTATTGTCTACACGCTTTTTTGGAGCTAACATCGGGTGTCCAAGATTTACGGCTTTTGTTGTGTTGTTATTACTTACAATTTCCGGATATATAAATCCCGAATGGTTAAAAGCATAATTCCCTAAACTGTTATACGCATCAAAAAACGAAACGACTTCAAACCAGTCATCCACTAAATTCTTGTAGTTTTCTAACCACTTTTCTATGGCATAAGTATTTTTTAAATCTGTTATAAAATAGCCATTACCAAAAATTGCTGAGATGAGGTTATTTCTGTTATCTAAAGCGTCTAAAGAGCGTGAGAATGATTGTAAAATAGCAGATGCTTTTTCATCCTTTAACTGAATTTGTTGTTGTTTCTCTTGCAGTAATTGCGAAGTAAACGTTTCAGACTCAATCGCTTTAAGTAAGACAGAATATTGCCTGAAGGTATCTCTAATTTTATCTGCTTTTGACGCTAAAACATTAATCTTTTTTAAATATTTACCGGTTACTATTAAACCTGCAAACAACCAATACCCTATAAATTGAATACCAATTACCCCTGTAAATGCTAGTCCGAAAATAATAAGTGAAACCAATAAAAAGGCTTTAGGCAACCACCCCATAACCTTTGGTAAAAAGGACTGCTGCTTTTGTAACCAGTCTTTTAAAGCAGAAAGCTCTGTTTCTGTTTTAATTAATCGCGCTGTCGCTTGAAAATGTTGTCGCCAGTTGGCTTTTTCACTTAATTCTTTGATGGCTTCTTGACGTCTAGTAATCTCCGTAATACTGTTTGCTTTTAAAGCATTGGCAAGAGTTAAGGCGCCATCGACAGTCGAGGTGCGATCTATAAATTGAAAAAACGAACCGCGACCAAACAAATCGATATCTAAACTGTATTGGTGGTTTGCGTCCTGAAACGTGTTTCCCTCTTTTTTATCATAGAAATCACCAGATTCTATTTTTATTTCCTCTTCATTTATAGCTACTAATGCTTTTTTTAACTGGTGTTGCGTCTTTAGGTTGCTGTGTTTATTAAGTAGAAACAGGAAAATTACAATCCCCATAACTGCGATTCCTACCGCTGCTTGCCACATACCAAATGTAAAATACACACCAACTCCTGTGGCTAGAAACACAAGCAGTCTCGACATACTTAAAGCCGTTAATTGTTTGTAAAGAGACGAAACCTCCGCTTTATAGGTTTCTATGTTGGTAGTATAAAAGGAACTATTATGTGCCATAATTGCAATAAAATTATAACTGTTTAGAATCTAATTGAGTAAAAACAGTAAGTATAGTTTGAGCAGCATCCATTAAAAATTGCTGATCTATGTTTTCGAAGACATCTGTTGGTTGATGATAATCTTTATGATCGGGAACGCCGAAATAAATAAAAGGAATATTTTTATTATGAAATGCAGCTTGGTCGCTAGAATTCGTCCAATTATCTGCACTATCTAATCCCTCGT
>JAGPVI010000182.1 GCA_018067115.1 Bizionia sp.
TTATTATCTTATTTTATGATTGTGATGAGAGTAAAAAGTGTTTAGTTCATATCAAAGAATAAAATTTAGGTATTTGTATTTAGTTTTTTCATTTTTTAAAATGTTACTAATTCACTAATTTGAAGCTCTCCTTGTACATTACTGTAATTTTTAACATCGGCAGCAAAAGTTTCTGCGTGTGGACCAAAGGCAGATTGAAATGCAGCTAAATTGTCAAATTTTAAATGAGCGATAGCCACATAAGGAGCTAAGGTTCCTGGAACTCTACTTCCTATACCCAAATCTAATTCTATTCCTTTAAGAGCAGCGCCTAGCGACTCCACGATCATAGGTAAATGGCTGTTTTTATAATAGTCTGCATCAAACTGTACATCTTCACTGTTTGGATACATTACGGATACTTTAATCATATAATTACTGTTTTATAGAGTGATTGGTAAATCTAGAAGAGAACATGATCTCATCCAAATTTACCAATAGTTACACTCAGTTTTTAATTTTATAAACTATTTTTTTGACCAAGCAAATTTTTGGAAGGCGGCATCAACAGGAGTATTCGCAATATGATTTGTATAATTGCTGATAACTTTTTGAGATACTCCTAATATAATTTCTAATACGTGTTGCTCGCCATAACCAGCCCCGTAAAAGGTTTCTAGTTCTTCTTTAGAAACGTGTCCACGGTTGCGAACAATAGATAGCGTTAGAGTGCGTAGGGCTTCTAATTTAGAATCTTTAAGAGGTGTTTCGTTTCGTAAAGCGTCAGTAATTGTGTCATCTACTTTCATCATGTTAGCGATTCCAGTATGGGCAGGTACACAATAATGGCAAGCGTGCTCTACATTAATGGTTTGCCAAACTACTGTTAATTCGTCTGCGTTAAATGATGAATTTTCAAATAACTCGTGTAGCTTTTGGTATGCTTCTAAAGCCTTAGGTGCACCTGCTAAAACACCGTGTAACCCTGGAATCATTCCAAAAGCTTTTTGAGAATTCTGTAATAATGGCTTGCTAGCCTCTGGAGCGGTTTCAATACTGTGTACTTTTAATGTAGTCATAAGTTTTGTTTTTAGTGTATTATTAATTTTTATTGTTTTAAACTAAGCAATCGCTTAGTTATGTTTTAAAAAAAAGTTACAGGTTTGCGAACGTAACTTCTATTATATTTTCTAACTGATTTTTATCAAATACTTTCGATGCAATGGAGAGTCCCAGAATGGTATTCATTAAAAAATCGGCTTGCTTTTCTACTTCAATCGTTGCTCTTTGGTCGTCTTGTTTTAAATTGCTTACAAATAATGCTCTAATTTCTGCAGCAAATTGTTTCAATGCTATCATAACTAGAGGTTCAGCATTGTCTTTTATTTCATTAACGGTATTAGTTACTAAACAGCCTTTAAATTTAGAATTCTCTGTTGAAAACTCTAAAAAATCATAGAAATAATGTTTAATGCCTAGTATACCGTTGTTAGAGTGCTGAAGCGTTTCTTTAATACTATTTATTTTCTTTTTATAGCATTTAACACTTTCTAAAAAAACACCTTGCTTATTTTTAAAACTAGAATAGATAGAGAATTGATTAATTCCCATTTCTTTTTCTAGCATACGCACCGAAGTAGCCTCGTAGCCATTGCGCCAAAAAAGATGCATTGCTTTCTCGATCACTTCTTCTTCTGTATATTGTTTTTTACGTGCCATTAAATGTATTATTATAACAAAACTAAGCAGTTGCTTTGATACAACAAAATAGTTTAGATAGTTTTAACTAAATAGGCATGAAATCCTACATTAATTCTAAGGTTATGGTGTTTCGTAAAGATGAAATAAAACGATAAGCACTTCATATTAAATAAATAAAATAGAGACATAATAAAATAAATAGTTTAAATTTGCTCGCAATTAATTCCAATTGCAATGACAGCACACGAAAATAAAATAGTTGGTGAAGGATTAACGTATGATGACGTCCTTTTAGTTCCTGCTTTTTCCGAAGTTCTTCCTAGAGAAGTAAACATTCAAACAAAATTTACTAGAAATATTACAATAAACGTTCCTATCGTTTCTGCAGCGATGGATACCGTTACCGAGAGTGCTTTAGCAATTGCTATGGCTCGCGAGGGCGGGATAGGTGTGTTACATAAAAATATGACTATTAAGCAGCAAGCTCAGGAAGTCAGGAAGGTAAAACGTGCCGAAAGCGGTATGATTATCGACCCTGTAACTTTACCACTAACTGCCGTTGTAAACGATGCCAATAAAGCGATGAAAGAACATAGCATTGGCGGAATTCCTATTGTAGACGAAAACGGAATTCTTAAAGGTATTGTTACCAATAGAGATTTGCGTTTCGAACATAAAAAAGAGCGACCAATTACCGAAGTAATGACTAAAGATAATTTAGTAACTGCGGCGGTTGGTACTTCGTTAGGTGATGCCGAATTAATTCTTCAAGAACACAAAATTGAAAAGTTATTAATTGTAAACGACAATTATAAACTAGAAGGTTTAATCACCTTTAGAGATATTACTAAAGTAACCCAAAAACCTATTGCAAATAAAGATACTTTTGGCCGTTTACGTGTTGCCGCTGCTATTGGAGTAACAGGAGATGCTGTAGACCGCGCAGAAGCATTAGTAAATGCCGGTGTAGACGCTATTATTATAGATACGGCTCACGGGCATACAAAAGGTGTGGTAACGGTTTTAAAAGAGATTAAAAGTAAATTTCCCGATTTAGATGTTGTGGTTGGAAATATCGCAACTGCCGAAGCTGCTAAGTATTTAGTAGAAGCCGGTGCAGACGCTGTTAAGGTTGGTATAGGACCTGGTTCTATTTGTACTACACGTGTGGTTGCTGGTGTTGGTTTTCCTCAATTCTCTGCTGTACTAGAAGTTGCGGCAGCTATTAAAGGAAGTGGTGTTCCAGTTATTGCAGATGGTGGTATTCGCTACACAGGAGATATCCCAAAAGCTATTGCTGCAGGTGCCGACTGTGTCATGTTAGGCTCGCTTTTAGCAGGTACTAAAGAATCTCCAGGAGAAACTATTATTTTTGAAGGTAGAAAATACAAGTCTTATCGCGGAATGGGTTCTGTAGAAGCTATGAAACAAGGTAGTAAAGACCGTTATTTCCAAGACGTAGAAGACGATATTAAAAAATTAGTACCAGAAGGTATTGTTGGTCGTGTGGCTTACAAAGGAGAGTTGAATGAAAGTATTCATCAATTTATTGGTGGTCTACGTGCAGGTATGGGCTATTGCGGCGCCAAAGATGTTAATACATTAAAAGAAACAGGTCGTTTTGTGAAAATTACAGCCTCTGGAATTAATGAGAGTCACCCACATGATGTTACAATTACTAAAGAAGCGCCTAATTATTCAAGATAATTTTAGCGTTATACTATATAAAGTAAAGCTTCAACTATTAGTTGAGGCTTTTTTTTTGATCTAAACGGAAGTCATAATTAGGCGATATAAACGATTTATTTAGTAGCGTATTTATATTATGTCATATATGTGTTTTAGAATTTATGTCATTGAAAGTTAGTGTGTACAACGATGCGTGATAAATATTTTTCTGTTAAGCTTATTTTAAAATAAGATAAAATGTCTCACGATATTTCTATATTTATTAAAACCAATCGTAAACGAAAGCCACAATGGAAATTTTAGGAAATATAATAAAAGGAGCAATTAATTTAAAAGATAAATTAACCCCCGACGTAAATCCTATAGAAGCACAAGAACAAGTGTTAAGGCACTTATTAGAAACCGCAATAGACACTCAGTTTGGTAAAATGTATCAGTTTAATAGTCTTTTAGAAAGTGAAACAACTGCCAAAGATTTTGCAGCTACGATTCCCTATTTCGATTACAATTCTATTTCCGAACAGTGGTGGAGTAAATTACACGTTGGTGAAATAGATGTTACTTGGCCTGGAAGTCCGTCGTATTACGCATTAAGTTCTGGAACAACGGGGAATACTAGTAAGCGAATTCCCGTTACCGATGCAATGATCGATGCTATACGTCAAGCCGGTATACAGCAAGTTACTGCCTTGAGTAATTTTGATATGCCAGCAGATTTTTTTAGTAAGGAAGTGATGATGTTGGGGAGTTCTACAAACTTAGCAGAAAAAGACAACCATTTGGAGGGAGAAATTAGCGGTATTAGCGCTAGTAATATTCCATTTTGGTTTAAAGGCTATTATAAGCCGGGAGAAGATATTGCAAAAATTGACGATTGGGAAACACGCGTTCAAACCATTGCCAGGCGGGCAAAAACTTGGGATATTGGCGCCTTGAGTGGTATTCCGTCGTGGATGGAATTAATGATGAAAGAAGTTATTAACTACCATAAGGTAGAGCATATTCACGAGATTTGGCCCAATCTACAAGTGTACACTTCTGGAGGTGTAGCATTTGGCCCGTACGAAAAGAGTTTTAATGCGCTTTTAGGAAAACCAATAACTGTAATTGATACCTATTTAGCTTCCGAAGGATTTATAGCTTTTCAAAGTCGTCCAGAAACAGAGGCGATGCAATTAGTAACGAATAATGGTGTGTATTATGAATTCGTACCTTTTCATCCTGATTATATAAAACCGGACGGTTCGCTTGTGGAAGACGCACCGAGTATAACCTTAAAAGACGTTACATTAGATCAAGACTATGTGTTAATAATTAGTACTGTTAGTGGCGCTTGGCGTTATTTAATAGGGGATACCATTGAATTTACAGATGTAGAACGCGCAGAAATAAAAATTACAGGACGTACTAAATTCTTTTTAAATACGGTCGGGTCGCAATTATCGGTTAACAAATTAGATGACGCAATTCAGTTTTTAGAGGAAGAGTTTTCAACTACCATTCCAGAATATACCTTATGTGCTAAACGTTTCGATGATGGTTTTTACCATACGTGGTACATAGGATCTGATACTTTGAAAGCCGATGAAAACACAATTGCAGAAGCTTTAGATACATTCCTAAAAGAGGCTAATAAAAATTATAAAGTCGCTAGGGGGAAAGCTTTAGAAGGTGTTAAAGTTAATGTTATCGCTCCTAGCATTTTTCACGATTGGAATGGCGCCAATAAAAAGAAAGGCGGACAAGTAAAAATGGAACGTGTTATGGGGGAAAATAAATTTAAAGAATGGGAGCGTTTTGTAGCCTCCTAAAGTGCGGCATTTAAAGTTTCTTCTTTATCCTTTTTTTCTATTAGGTGCATTATTTCTTCTGGAGACAAATAGTACTTAACAATTCGCTTTTTGTATTCTTCATCTATATTCGAATTATTTAATATAAAATCTTTCGTTTTTAATATGTATTCAGACATTCCCGATTGAACAGCAAAGGTGTCTGCTGTTCGCTCAGCTTCAATAATATGTTTGTCAAACACTAAATATTTAAAACCAAACCATATTAAGTTGAGGTTGCTACGCATTCTATAATCCATTACATGGCCCAATTCGTGGCCAATCCAACCAATTAAAACCGGACTTGGTATATCTTTAGTTAAAAAAGTGGTGTCAGAAATTTTTACGGTTTCACTAATCAGAATCACGTAACTGCGTTTTCTCTTACTCTTAAAAAAACTACCAAAATCGGGCTGTGCCTGCATTGTAGATTTCTTAATATTTTTTTTAAACTTAAATTCTATTGGCGTGTTTTCTAATTCTGGGTAATACGTTAAAGCGGTTTTTATTTCTTCGGCTATAACTTCAGGAATAGTGTGTTGCGCGTGTAATGGCATATAAATTAGTATTGCTATGTATATTAGGTTGCGTTTCATTTTATGTATATTAATATAATGCAAATCCCTAAAAACAGAAAATATTTAACGTAAATGCTAGTTTATTTTAACGTTATAAACAGAGATATACTCGTTTTTTTACGGAATAAAAAAATAAAGATAGTACTATTCTGGAGTGTATAATTGTCCGCGATGCGGTTTTAGAGCATCTCGTACAGGAGGCATTTCGTCGTCATTGACAATCATAAAGGCAATAGTATGCATATCACTAATTGCTTCAAAACCCGTAATATTTAGGCTTAGCTTCTCTATAGCGATAAATTCTTTAAGATGAATTTCATGATGTTGGGCAATTTTAAGACTATCAGGGCCCTTAAAGTCCCATATTAATTTTAGTTTTCGCATAGTTTACAGTTGTGCTTTTTTCGGCGTAATTTTTAAAATCGTTGAGGTAAATTGAGGTTTGCTTTTTAAATACTCTAGGCATAAAAATGGTAAGTAAACGAGTATGGAATGCCGTTGGAATACATACTGTTTTACAAACCCACTTTATTTGGTTGTCTGACAGTGCAGTAAAATAATTTTTTTGATAACTACATATGCCTTCTGTATCATAATTTAAGAAAATTTCGTGAGGTAAATTACTATGTGTAATGGTTTGAATTACGGAGATATCTTTTTTGCCGAAGTTGTAATTCTGTTTAATTTTAGCGCCTACACGACTAAAATCGCCAGAGAGGTGCTCGAAACTTATAAAACCACGTTGCCAATACTTTAACGCATCGTAATCCGTAAGTATTTTTACGAATTCGGGCAACGAGATATTAATAATTATAGTACTTGTATACTTCATGAAATGAGATATAAACGGCTAATATATGTGTTTTTTTCATAGTAGTGTTAAAGACTCGATTAAGGCATGTTTTAATCGTTAAAGCTAATTTTAGTTATAAATTAGTAACTATCTTGTTGCCTTAAATATAATAAGAAATAAAGTTTAGAGTCCGTAGTAAATCTGCTTGCTTAATCGTCTAATATTCTTATTTTTGCAATTATAAAAATCTAGAGATATAATGAGATTAAAAAACGTCCTTTGCTTTATTTGTTTGTGTTTAGGCTTCGCCTTTACAGGGTTTTCTCAAGAGAACGACAAAGTATTATTTACTGTAGGCGATACGCCAGCCTATGCTTCAGAATTTGTTAGAGTTTACAATAAAAATCTAAATTTAGTTCAAGATGAATCTCAAAAAAATATCGATGAATATTTAAAACTCTTCATCCAGTACAAGTTAAAACTAGCGGAAGCAAGAAAACTAAAGCTCCATGAAGAGGCCGATTATATTAAAGAACTTGACGGGTACAAAAAGCAATTAGCAAAAAACTATATTTTTGATACGGAAGTGACCGAAGAATTGGTAAACGAAGCATATTATCGTTTAAATAATGAAGTCGAGGCGAGACATGTATTAATTATGCTGGACGCGTCGGCAACACCACAAGATACGTTGGCGGCTTATACAAAGCTATTAAAAATTCGTGACGATATTAAAACAACTGGTTTCAATGCGGTAAAGGAAGAGGTTCATAATGGAAAAACCGTTTTTGCTGAAGATTTAGGATATTTTACTGCTTTAAAAATGGTATATGATTTCGAGAATGTAGCCTATAATACTCCTGTTGGAGAGGTGTCTATGCCGTTTAAAACACGATTTGGTTATCATGTCGTTAATGTATTAGATAAAAGAAAAACAAAGGGAGAGATTACTGTTGGACACATCATGATAAAAAATGACGAGTCTAAAGTGAATGATATCTATAAGCGTATTCAGCAAGGTGAAGCGTTCGAGTCCTTGGCTAAACAATTTTCTGAAGACCCAAGTTCGTCGGAAAGTGGTGGGAAACTAAAACCTTTTTCTAGCGGCGCTTTAAGTTCGCCAGAATTTGAAGAGGCAGCTTTCAATTTAAAAGCGATTGGAGAGATATCAGCACCTGTTAAAAGTGAGTATGGGTGGCATATTATTAAATTATACGAAAAGAAAGGTACCGCACCATTAAAGGACTTAAAAAATGAGTTGATTAATAAAATTAAGCGCGATTCGCGTGCGCAACTTATAAATACGTCACGCTTAGAAAGTTTAAAAGCGCGGTATACCATTAATGAGGAGATGGTTAACTTAAGTTATTTTGAATCTTTAATAACTCCAGAATATCAAAAAAGAAAATGGGATTTACCGTCAGATTTTAAAGCTGAAGACGCTTTCTTGAGAATTGAAGACAGGCAATTTACAAATAGTGATTTTGGCACGTTTTTAGTAGGGTATCAATATAGAAATTTAGCAGTAAAAGAGAGATCTAATCTAGTAGAGCAAGCGTATAAAACATTTCTTGAATTGGAACTTTTTAAATTCCAAGAAGATAATTTAAGTAATGAAAATAGAGAATATGCTAATATTATTGAAGAATACAGAGATGGAATTTTACTCTTCAATTTAATGCAAACCGAGATTTGGAATGCTGCTAAAAATGATAGCATAGGACTTAAAAATTATTACAACACGCATAAAAAGAATTATGTAACGCATAAAACTGTTGATGCTATTGTGGCTTCTTCAGCAGAAAAACGCACAATAAAAAACGTGGCGAAATTGCTTAAAAAGGATACGCCAGTCGCAACCATTAAAAAAGAACTAAATAGCGAAAACACAATTGCGGTGAGTTTTACAACGGGTACTTTAGAAAGCAACCACCAGTCGCTACCTAAGCAATTAAAATTAACAGAAGGCGTTTCTAAAGTATATAAACATAATGATGCTTTTGTTGTGGTGAAAATCAATAACATTTTTGAAGCAAAAGAGAAAAGCTTTGAGAATTCTAAAGGGCAAGTTATTAGCGATTATCAAGCTCAGAAAGAAAAAGAATGGTTAGAAAACTTAGCGAACACATATACTATTAAAGTAAATGACGACGTTTTAAAAGAAGTAAAAACAACACTTAAATCTGTAAACAATTAAAAATCTAATCTACATACTGCTCGTTTCCCTAATGTATTCGTGTACGTATTTTAAACCCAGTCCAGACGACGACGCGATTGCTAGAGCAAACGATTTCTTTTTATATAAAAGTGATTTAGTAGACATATTGCCAGAAAATTACACTAAGGAAGACAGTATCGTTTTGGTAAATAACTTTATTAATCGTTGGGCAACTCGTAAATTATTAGTGGGTGGTGCCGTGCTTAATTTAAAAGAAAAAAAGCAACAAGAATATAATGAATTGGTAGAGCAGTATAAAACCGATTTGTATAGTAAGGCTTATTTAGAAGCTTTGGTTTATAAAAGTTTAGATACTGTTGTAAGTACTAAGGAAGCTGCTGCGTATTATGAAGAGAATAAAAGTGCTTTTAAATTAAACGAAGAGCTTATAAAATTTCGATACGTATCCTTAGATCCTAATCGGTTGGATTTAAAAGCTCTTGAATCTAAGTTTAAGCGCTTTAATAAAAAGGACCAACGCGAATTAGATTCTATTTCCATTCAATTTAAATCCTTTTCTCTAAACGATTCCGTTTGGATTCGGTTAAACCAAGTGATGAATAAAATTCCGGTGTTAAATGTGGAAAACAAAGAGTTATTGTTAAAAAAATCTAATTTTATACAACTCAACGATTCATTAGGATTATATTTGATGCAAATAAACGATGTCCTTTTAAGAAATGACACAGCACCATTGGAGTACGTAAAACCTACAATACGCCAAATAGTGGTAAATAGAAGGAAATTAGAACTGATAAAACAATTAGAAAAAGACATCACAAAAGATGCTATTAAAAATAAACAATTTGAAATCTACAAGTAATTTGAAACACATTATAGCGTTAAGCATATCTCTTTTTGCTGCAACAGGACTTTTTGCACAAGAAATAATAGAAGATACCCCAAAGGAAACAGTAGTAAAGGATAGTATCCAACCATTTAAAGAGTCTAAAATAGATGGTGTTGCTGCCGTAGTTGGTGAGTTTATTGTATTAGATTCTGATATTGATAAAACAGAGTTGCAAATAAAAGCACAAGGAGGAGACCCGTCTAACTTTACGAGATGCGAGTTGTTTGGTAAGCTTTTAGAAGATAAATTATACGCACATCACGCTATTCAAGATAGTATTGTTGTGAGCGATGCCGAAATTAGATCTTATGTAAACCAACAAGTGGAGCAGTTTAAACTTCAGTTTAAAGGCGATTTATCAGAAGTTTTAGATTTCTATAAAAAAGATTCTGAAAAAGCATTGAAAGATGAAATGTTCGAAATTAATAAAGCGAACAAATTAGCTTCAGAAATGCAAAAGAAAATTATTGATGAAGTTGAAATTACACCTGAAGAAGTTCGTGTGTTTTTTAACAATATCCCTGTTAATGAACGTCCAGTTTTTGGTACAGAACTTAAAGTTGCTCATATTGTTGTAGAGCCAGTTGTAGCACCAGAAAGTGTGCAACGTGCTATCGATCGTCTTAACGAATTTAAAACAGACGTTGAAGAAAATGGAGCAAATTTTAGATCTAAAGTTGTTTTATATACAGACGATTTAGCATCGAAACCAAAAGGAGGATTGTATACGTTAAACCGTAACAAACCACAAATGGTAAAGGAATTTAGAGAAGTCGCTTTTTCGCTTCAGGAAGGTCAGATTTCTGAGCCTTTTAAATCGGAGTTTGGTTACCATATTGTATTATTAGAAAAAATTAGAGGTCAGGAGTACGATGTACGCCATATTTTATTAATTCCAGAAGTATCTTCGGAAGCCGTAAAAGCAGCGAAAGAAAAGCTTGAAAACATTCGTCAGAATATTGTTGATGGAAATATTTCATTCGCAGATGCTGCTAAAGAATCTAGTGATGAAATAAAAACAAAGTTTCAGGGCGGACAATTAATTAATCCGCAAACTCAAGATTATAATTTCGAATTGACCAAAATGGATCCCGAGTTATATGGTCAGATTCAAGCGTTGGAAAATAATGAGATCTCTCAAGTAATTACAGACCAAGATAGAACGGGAGATGTAAAATTTAAGATTATTACTGTAACCGATAGAATCGATGAGCACGAGGCGAATTACTCACGCGATTACTTAAAAATTAAAGAACTAGCTTTAAACGAAAAACGCTTAAATGTTATCGATAAATGGCAGCAAGAAAAAATAATGGACACTTATATTAAAATAAGTGATGGTTATAAAGATTGTGAGTTTAATAGTAACTGGTTAAAAAAATAGGAGACTTTAAAATATGTCAGACGTAGCAGCAATTAATCAGTTAGTAAAAAAATATTCAGATTTAAAACAGGAAATAGCCAAAGTTATTGTTGGTCAAGATGCTGTTGTAGATCAGATATTAATCTCCATTTTTTCTGGAGGTCATGCGTTATTAATTGGAGTGCCCGGTCTGGCAAAAACGTTAATGGTTAACACTATAGCACAAGCTTTAGGTCTAGACTTTAAACGCATACAATTCACGCCAGATTTAATGCCTAGCGATATACTGGGGAGTGAGATTTTAGACGAGAATAGAACCTTTAAATTCTTAAAAGGACCCATTTTTTCTAATATTATTCTTGCCGACGAAATAAACCGAACACCACCAAAAACGCAAGCTGCTTTATTAGAAGCTATGCAGGAACGTTCGGTAACAGTTGCAGGACATCATTATAAGTTAGACTTGCCTTATTTTGTACTGGCAACACAAAATCCTATAGAGCAAGAAGGAACATACCCATTGCCAGAAGCCCAGCTGGATCGTTTTATGTTTGCTATACATTTAGATTACCCATCCTTTCAAGAAGAAGTAGATGTGGTAAAAGCAACAACTTCTAATATAAAAACGAGTGTTAATGCTTTATTTACGGCTCAAGAAATTATAGATTTCCAAGAGCTTATTCGCCGTATTCCAGTAGCAGATAATGTTATTGAGTACGCCGTTTCTATGGTTGCAAAAACGCGACCAAACAAGGATACCGCTGGCGAATTAGTGAAAAAGTATGTCGATTGGGGCGCAGGACCAAGAGCGTCTCAAAACTTAATATTAGCAGCAAAAACCCACGCAGCAGTGCAAGGCAAGTTTTCTCCCGATATAGAAAATGTACAAGCCGTAGCTTTTAGTATTTTACGTCACCGTATAATAAAAAATTATAAAGCCGAAGCTGAAGGTGTTTCAGAAGAACAGATTATTACTAGTTTGTTTTAAATTACCTTAAAATTTCATCCTCCCTATAGTCTTTTTTGAAGCTAAAAGTATTTAGTTCTTTAGTTACAAAAGGAATATTTTTATTTTCATAATCTATTCGTAATACTCAGAAAACGACGTGTAAATCGTATATTTAATATTAGTTTATTCTTAAAACGAGACTACAGTTATAATTTACAATGACTCAAATCCCTG
>JAGPVI010000186.1 GCA_018067115.1 Bizionia sp.
ATATTATCTCGCGATTTAATCGCTAAGTTTATTGACGAAGTTACCACGGCGTATGCTGTAAATAAAAACAATGTGTCTTTATTAGGGTTTAGCCAAGGCACAATTTTAATTTATGCGGTAGCATTAACTTACCCAGAAAAAATTAAAAATGTGATTGCGCTAAGTGGCTATATTAATGAAGATTTATTTACAGTAAAAAATAAAGAAGCATACTCGCATTTAGATATTTATAGCTCTCACGGATCCGTGGACCAAGTAATCCCTGTGGATTGGGCACGACAAAACCCTGTGTTTTTAAAGGCCTTAGACATTAAACACACTTATAACGAATTTCCTGTAGGGCACGGTGTAGCACCTCAAAATTTCTATGAATTAAAAGCGTGGCTTGAGAGCCGTATACTGTTAAAATAATAATTTTCTTACATTTATTATTAAAAATATAGATGATTCATAATTTTATATATATATTACGTTATATTTAAAAAATTATGGTGCTAAAAACTTTTTTACTGACACTCATATCTTTAATGAGTGTCAATTTTATTTTCTCTCAAGAAGTTACTACAAATAAAGACAATAGTATAATCTTCGATAACATTGTTGGTTTAGAAAACACCAATATTTTTAACGGTAAGCGCTATTACAATGCTTACAGAACCACTGCCAATAACACTAACTTCTTTAAGTTTACAGATTATATTAAAGGCAACGTCATTTATAATAATCAGCCATTTTTCGATTTAGATTTAAAATACGACGTCACTACCGATCAATTAATTACAAAATTAACCGGCGATAAAGGCTATATTAATATTGAACTGGTTAAAAATAAAGTGAACCGTTTTCAAATCGATAAGCATCATTTTATTAATAGTAAGTTCCTCTTAAAAGATTCGGCAATCGATTTAGGTTTTTTAGAGTTAGTACACACTTCAGAAAACTATACGTTTCTTATAAAAAGAGATAAGAAAGTGTCTAAAAAACTAGACAATAGACAGTATGTTTTCACTTTTAAAAGTGATGATATCTATTATTTCTTTTTTGAAGACAAACTATATGAAATTTCATCCTATAAAGAATTAAGAAAAATTATTCCCGATTTAAAGAAGGATATCGATGGTTTCTACAGAAACAATAAAAAACTACTTAAAAGTGATGAAGAATTATTTTTTGTCAACCTTTTAAAACAATTAGAATACAAGAAACTTAACAAGTAAGTATTAAATGAAAAAAACTATCCTTTTATATATAGCACTATTTAGTATTTATATGTTAAATGCTCAAAGTGAAAAAATAAGCGTTTCTTTTAGTAATAATAGTACGGTTGAAATATTAGAAAAGTTGGAACAAAAATCTAATCTTAGATTTTATTATCAAGACAATTGGTTCGACACATATAAAACCACAAATTCTTACGAGAATAAAACTATAGAATTTATTCTTAGCGACCTATTTAGCAGCTCGTCGATTAATTTTTTAATCTATGACAATAAAGTTATATTAACTAACAATAGTATTGTTTACCAAGAATTGCCAGATGATTTTTTTAAAACTGAAGAGCAATCATATTATCCCGAAAACGACGCTATATTTTATAACCAATATAATTCTAAAAATGTAATTACCGTTGGAAAACAAAATGTAAACTTAAAAGCCCAAGAATTTCGTGTTTCTGGACGGGTTACAGAGGAAAACACTGGCAAACCTGTCGAGGGACTAGTTTTAATATTACCAAAAACGAATAAACAAATCACTACAGATAAAAACGGAAGGTTTTCGGTAACCGTACCTTCTGGTTTAAACACAATTGAAACCAAGCTTTTAGGTTATCAAGAACAAAGTTTAAATGTTTTAGTTTACGGAAATGGAACAGTAAATTTTAAAATTGCAGAATCTGCTGAAGCCTTAGATGAAGTTTTGATAGAATCTACAAGAAATCAAAACGTAAAAGAAGCAATTGTTGGTATTACACGTATTGATATTGCGGGTTTAAAAAATATACCCGTAGTTCTCGGAGAGCGCGATATTTTAAAAATTGCGACAACACTCCCCGGAATAAAAACGGCAGGAGAAGGCTCTGCCGGTTTTAATGTTCGCGGTGGTCGTGCAGATCAAAACCTTATTTTACTAGACGATGCTGTTATTTATAGTCCGTCGCATTTTTTAGGATTCTTTTCTGCTATAAACCCATTTGCTACAGGGTCTGTAGATATATACAAAGCTAGTATTCCTGCAGAATATGGCGGACGATTATCTTCTGTTTTCGATATTAAAACTAAGGAACCTAATTACGAAAAATTTTCTGGTGAAGGCTCTATTGGGCCTATTACAGGAAGTGTAAACCTACAAACTCCAATTGTAAAAGATAAAATATCATTAACTACTGCCGTTAGAGCGACTTATTCTGATTGGATTCTTAGGTCTTTAGACGAAGAGTCTTTAAAAAATAGTGAAGCTTCATTTTATGATGTACTTTTAAAATATGACCATAAAATAAATGAGAACAATAAATTTCAAGCCACAGGATATTACAGTAAGGATAAATTTAGTATTACTTCAGATTCTATTTTTGGCTATAATAATGCGCTTGCCTCACTTAAATGGGATCATTCTTTTAACGATAAACATAAAGCCGAAGTAATCGCTGTAAATAGTCAGTACAAGTACGGTATAGAATATGAAGGACCCTCTAACAGCAATTTTGATTTTGACTATAAAATAAATGAAACACAGTTAAAATTAAATATGAAATATTTACATAGTGATAAACATAAGTTTACCTATGGTGCCAGTACTAAATTATACCAAATAGAACCTGGTAATTTAAGTGCAAAAGGAAACGAATCTATAATAGAGCCTAAACAGTTAAATAAAGAAAAAGGTCTAGAATCTGCGGTCTACATTTCTGATAAATTTGAAGTTAATAAAAAGTTACTCTTCGATATTGGTTTGAGGTATTCTATTTTCTCTGCTTTAGGGGCAAACACACAAAACGTTTACGAAGCTAATGTACCTAAAAACGAATCTAGCATTACAGAAGTTAAAACCTATAGCAATAATGAAACTATAGAAACTTATGGTGGCGCCGAATTCAGGCTATCTATGCGTTACTCGCTAACACCAAGCTTATCGGTGAAAGGAAGTTTTAATAAGACCATTCAATATTTACATTTACTATCTAACAACACCACGATGTCCCCTACAGACACGTGGAAACTTTCAGATTTAAATACAAAACCTCAAGAAGCTTATCAATATTCGGTTGGGGTGTATAAAAATTTCGATAATAGCGATTTAGAAGTCAGCTTAGAAGGCTATTATAAAAAGATGAACAATATATTAGACTATAAAGTTGGTGCAGAATTAATACTAAATGAGAGCATAGAACAAGAATTACTTCAAGGAGAAGGTAAAGCGTACGGTGTAGAGTTTTTAATAAAGAAAAAGAACGGAAATTTAAACGGCTGGATTGGTTATAGCTACTCTAAAGCCCTATTAAAACTACAAAACGACATCCCTCAAGAACAAGTGAATAACGGAGACTATTTTCCGGCTAATTACGATAAGCCACACGATTTTAGTATGGTTTTAAATTACAAATTAACAAAAAAATACAGTTTTTCTGCTAACTTTATATACCAGACTGGTAGACCAATCACCTACCCTATTGGTAAATTTAATTTTGCTGGTAGCGAACAGGTTTTATATAGCGATAGAAACCAATTTAGAATACCAGATTATTACAGGTTAGATGTAGGTTTTAACATTGAAGGAAGTCATAAATTAAAAAAATTAGCACACAGCTTTTGGAATATTTCAGTCTATAATGTTTTAGGAAGAAACAATCCTTACTCCGTGTTTTTCGTTAACAATGATGGAAAAGTAAAAGCATATCAGTCTTCTATTTTCTCAATACCAGTACCAACGGTATCTTACAATTTCAAGTTTTAAATTATATAAACAAAATTAATGAAAATAAGTTTTAAATATTTTTCACCATTTTTATTTGTGTTTTTTCTGTGCTTTAATTGCACAGAAGAAATAGCGTTAGAAACTGAAGCCTTTGAAGATGTTTTAGTAGTTGAAGCAACACTTACTAACGAGTTAAAACATCAAGAAGTTAAATTGTCGAAAACTTATTTTTTAGAAGGTAATTCTGAGACCATAGAAAATAATGCAATTGTATCAATAGTAAACACATTAGGAGAAACCTACAATTTCTCGCAAAACGGAGAAGGCATCTATGTTTCCAACTCTACCTTTGAGGCGGTGCCAAATACAAATTACAAACTAATTATTAAAACCAGTGATGGTAAAGAATATAACTCTTTAGAAACACAGCTTACACCACTATCCCAAATAGACGAGTTATACCCTGAACTCACACAAGAAGGTCCAAACGCAAACAAAATACAAGTGTTTCTAAATAGTAATAATGAAACAACAAACGCGCAATATTTTAGATATGAATATATTGAGACCCATAAAATTATTATGCCATACTATTCTGAATTTGATGCAGAACTAATTAATATCGTAAATGGAGGCCAAGAATTTGATATAGTTGTAGTACCACAAACAGAGAATAAACAAACGTGTTATATTACAAATGCCTCAACCAATATTATACAAACATCTACCAATGATCTTAATAATAACATTATAAATAAATTTGCTATAAGAACCATAGATCAAGATGATGCTTTATTAAGAGAACGTTATAGCATAAAAGTAAAACAATACGTCCAAAACTTTGAGGCCTATCAATATTATAAAATAATTAATGATTTAAGTGCAGATGAAAGTTTACTTTCCGAAAGTCAACCCGGCTTTGTAGTAGGAAATGTAAAGCCTGTAGATGCTAGCAGTAGTAAACGTGTAATAGGCTATTTTGATGTGTCTTCGGTATCTTCAAGAAGAATATTTTTTAATTTTAATGATGTAAATATCTCCCAACCTCCGTATCCGTATAATTGTGAATATGAAACCAATACATTTAATCCCACTTCACCCTACCCTTTTAACAATAATGAAAATCACTTAATTTTAGACTATACATTAGCAGGGGGGGGAGGTCCACCACCACCTGTACCTAATCAAAGAGGGCTCCTTTATAATTATTTAGCTAACAAAAATTATCAATATTTAGAAGGCGATTTTCCCATTTACACCATTTTAAGCCCTGCTTGTAGCGATTGCACCTCATTTTCATCATCATCAAACATTCAACCAGATTTCTGGGAAGACTAATTATGAAAAAAACCATCTTAATAATAGCCGTATTTATTTTCAATTTTTCATTATTTGGACAAATTGATAAAAGTGAATTAGACCGCTCAACTTCATTTTCTAGTAAAGAAAAAACTCTTTTACAAACAAATACAGACGTTGTTATTGCCGGTGAATATTTGTATTACAAACTTTTTACAATCGCCAATAACAATACACTAAGTCCTATTAGTAAAGTAGGATATGTAGAATTAGTTAACGCAAATAAGGAAGTTGTTTTAAGTCATAAACTAAAGCTAAACAATGGCGTTGGCTATAGCGATTTTTTCATCCCATCTAAAGTCCTTACAGGTCTATATAAACTTGTAGGCTATACAAACTTTAGTAAAAACAATGTAAATGAAAGCTATTTTGCTAAAGACATTTTTATAGTCAACCCCTTTACTGCCAATGCTCAAATAACTCAAGACAGTTTGCGAATAACGGCCTCACTAAATCTAAAAAAAGAGCTCCCAACAGAAAGCATACCCCATCCTTTATTATCTGTTTCCACTTCAAAAAAGAAATATTCTCAAAGAGAACTTATTAGTGTTACCATTGCTATTAATGATAAAATTAAAAATGGAAATTATAGTGTCTCCATTAGAAAATTAGACTCTATAGAAGTGGTAAGGCCTAATAGTAAAAATTATTTTTCAATGAGCCCATCAGATACGCTTTATATTCCAGAAATGAGAGGTCAGTTAATTAGTGGAAGACTAACAAATATAACTAACACGTTAGACATTTCAGATAAATATGTTGCGCTTTCACTACCTGGAGAAGATTACACGTTTAAAATTGCTAAAACCAATAGTAACGGAGCGTTTTTCTTTAACTTAAATGAGAACAGTAATAGTTCTCGCGCTATTATTCAAGTTATTGAAAAAAATAAGGAGGACTTTAAAGTGGAAACACAGCCGTTAGGTACCAATAACTATAACGCCCTTACTTTTGGTAATTTAATTATAGATTCTAAACTAAAACATACCATTGAAGCTCGTAATATTCAAAATCAAATAGAAAATGCTTATTACGAGAAAAAGCAAGACAGTATTATACCAGATACAAGAAGCACATTGTTTTATGACGGTATAGGTATTAAACATAAATTAGACGATTACACCCGTTTTAAAACACTTAGAGAGACTTTTATTGAAATCGTAAATCAGGCGGGGTTGAGACAAAATAGCGACGGTAGCTATAAATTTGTAGTGTACGACAATGTTATAAATTACGATTTAATCTCTTCCAAACTAGAGCCTTTACTGTTAGTTGATGGTATTATTATTCAAAATACTAATGATATAGTATTTTACGATGCTAAAAAAATAAAATCAATTTCTGTTGTAAAAGGGCAATATATTTATGGTTCTAAAGTGTTTGAAGGTATTATAGACATACAAACCCTATCTCAAGATTTTAAAACCTCTGTTAAAGGCTCCTATTTAATAGAAAAAGAATTAAAAAAGTTAGAACCTAAAAAGAATTATTTTCAGCCAAACTATTCTAATTCAGATCTTAAAAATAATCGCATTCCTGATTATAGAAGACAATTATTATGGGTTCCAGAAACTTCCAAAAGTGAGACTCTATTTAAAACTTATACGTCGGACGTTAAAGGTGTTTTTGAAGTTAAACTGGAAGGCATTAATCATTTAGGAACTTTAATTAGTACTTCTACTTTTATTGAGGTTAAATAAGAATAGATCTACAATCTTAAGGCAAGCTATAAGTTTTATGCCCTATTGAAAATTAGTGAATACCCTGATTTTAATTATATTGTTTTTTAGTAAACACTTATATAAGATGAAAATAATTTATAACCTTTTAGCTTTTACATTCTTTTTAAGTTGTTTTAATTGCACAGACGAGATTCCTTTAGACACCCAAAGTTTTGAAGATATTTTAGTTGTAGAGGCTATTATTACCAACGAGTTAAAACGACAGGAAGTAAAGTTATCGCGAACCTATTTTTTAGAAGATAGCAATCAAATAATTGAGGATAATGCTACCGTAGTAATTACAGATAATCAAGGTAATACATATAATTTCACGCAAAACAGCGAAGGGGCCTACATTTCTAATGTGGCGTTTAAAGCGATACCAAATACCGGCTACACCCTTAGTATTACAACTAGTAAAGGTAAGCAGTATTTATCTTTACAAACAGAGCTTTCTCCAGTCTCGCAAATAGACGATTTATATGCCGAGGTGAGTTCTGGTGGCACATCGCCAAACAACATTCAGGTATTACTTAATAGTAATAACGAAACTACAAATGCCCAGTATTTTAGGTATGAATTTACAGAAACCCATAAAATTGTTGTGCCTTACTATAGCTGGTACAATCTTGAAATATCTAATATTATTGATGACGGTATAGCCTTTGACTTAAATTTAGTGCCAAAATTAGAGAACCAACGCATCTGTTTTACAACAAATTCTTCAAATAATATTATTCAAACCTCTACAAATGCACTTAATCAAAATATTATTAATAAATTACAAATCAGAACTATAGATAAAGACGATCCCCTTATTAGAGAGCGTTACAGTATTATAGTAAAACAATATGTTCAAAACCCTGGAGCCTATAATTTTTATAAAAAAATTAATGAATTAGGTAATAACGAAAGTCTCCTGTCTCAAAATCAACCCGGCTACATTATAGGTAATATTAGTGCTGTTAATAATGAGAAGGAACGCATTATTGGATATTTTGATGTCTCATCAGTAACGTCTAAAAGAATCTATTTTAATTTTCAAGATTTAAACCTTCCGCAACCAAAATATCCATATGATTGTGATTACCGAACAGATGAATTGGAGATCGCTAACTACAATAAAAATCATTTAAAATTAAATTATGCTCTTAATGGTGGAAATAGGAATCATAGAGCGCAACTTTATAAATTTTTATCACCAGACTGGGGTTATAAATATAAATCAGGTATAGCGGGTATCTATTTTATTGTTAGCCCAGAATGCGGTGATTGCACCTCATACTCATCTAACATACACCCAGATTTTTGGGAGGCTTAGATGTTTGTAAAAAAGAACTAGCTTAATTAATTCACAACTAATTTAGAGTGTCTAACACGCTAAAATAACAAAATATAATATGAAAGATTTTTATAATATTCTAACACTTGCAGTAATATTAATTAGCTTTAATTGCACCGAAGAGATCCCTTTAGAAACTAATGGCTTTGAAGATGTTTTAGTTGTTGAAGCGACAATTAGTAATGAGCTAAAACATCAAGAAATTAAATTGTCTCGAACGTATTTCTTAGAACAAAACACGCAAACCATAGAAAACAATGCTAATGTTTCTATTCAAGATAATTTAGGTAACAACTATACTTTCACACAAAATGACGAAGGAGTTTATAGTTCTAATATAGCATTCGAGGCCTTACCCAATGTAATTTACACGTTGTATATAACAACAAGTAACGGTAAGCTGTATAAATCTTCAGAAAAAGTGCTTACCCCCATAGCAGAAATAAGCAGTTTATATGTAGAAGAAGGTCCAGATTCAAACTCAGTACAAGTAGTAATAGATAGTAACAACGAAGCGACAGATGCTCAGTTTTTTAGATACGAGTATGAAGAAACTCATAAAATCAAAGTCCCGTATTATAGTATTTATAATGCCAAACTCACAAACATTGTAAATTATGGTCAAGAATTTGATGTGGATTTAGTGTTGAAAGAAGAAAATGAAGAAATTTGTTTTACAACCAACAAATCAATAGGCATCATTCAAACCTCGACAGACCATCTTGAAAGTAATATTGTAAGTAAGTTCCCTGTACGAACTATTAACAAAGACAATGTTATACTTAGAGAACGGTATTCTATACTAGTAAAGCAATATGTTCAGAGTCTTGAAGCTTATAAGTACTATGAAACAATTAACGAATTAAGCACAAATGAAAGTTTGTTTTCTGAAAATCAACCAGGATTTGTAGTGGGAAACATTAGCGCTTTACAGAATTCTTCTGAAAAAATAATCGGTTTTTTCGATGTCTCTTCAGTGAGTTCAGATCGCATTTATTTTAACTATGAAGATATCGACGCTCCAAGACCTCCGTACCCTTACGACTGCGAATTGAGAGAAAGCGAAGATGGCCTTATAAGTTATAACAAAAACCATTTAAAATTAAATTACGCATTACATGGTAATTATAATGGCGGAACACTTATGCCTAATCAAAGAGCAATACTGCACAACCTTTTAAAAGATGGCGGGTATTATAAGTACTACTCAGGCCAAGTTGTTTATTACATAGTTAGCCCAGAATGTGGAGACTGCACCTCCTACTCCTCGAACCTAAAGCCTAACTTTTGGGTGGATTAAGTGTTTTTAACAGAGCGCAATGCACAACTTATTTAGGATGTCTTACATTCTAAACAACAGCAAAAATAAAAGGATATTTATCATAAACTAAATTCTGCATTTTGTAACTTGTTTCTATAAAGTAAAAAACATAAAATGAAGGATTTTTATAATATTCTAACGCTTATAGTACTATTAATTAGCTTTAGTTGCACTGAAGAAATCCCTCTCGAGACTATAGGTTTTAATGATGTTTTAGTTGTTGAAGCCACCATTACTAACGAATTTAAACATCAAGAAATAAAGATTTCTCGCACTTATCTTTTGGAAGAAAGCAACCAGCGTATTGAAGAAAATGCTAATGTATCTATAATAGACAGTCAAGGTAATACGTATCATTTTTCGCAAAACAATGAAGGCACTTATGTTTCTGATATTGAATTTGAAGCCTTATTAAATATAAACTATACACTATTAGTTACCACCAGCGATGGTAAAAATTATAACTCTTCTGAAACTAAGCTTTCGCCATTATCTCAAATAGACGATCTCTACGCAGAAATAGCATTAGAAGGTGCACAAGCAAATAAAGTACACGTTTTACTAAACAGCAATAATGAAGGTTC
>JAGPVI010000188.1 GCA_018067115.1 Bizionia sp.
TTATTATATATCCAACAAAGACAGTTTGGATATTGCTAAATTTGTTCCCGCTTCCGGAGCAGCAACACGAATGTTTAAGTTTCTATTCGAGTTTTTAAAAACCTATAATCTTAAAAAAGAAAGTATAAACTCTTATTTAAACAAGAGTAATGCAACCGAGCTACCGCTATTTTTTGTTGGCTTAGAGAAGTTTCCGTTTTATAGCGTGTTATTAAATGAAACGATAGCACTTCATCCAGATTTTAATACAGTATCAAGTGATGAAAAAAGAGTCCTTCTAATTAAAACATTGTTGGATGCAGACAAGCTAAACTACGGTTTTTACCCTAAAGGATTGTTGCCATTTCATAAGTATGAGACTAATGTGGCAACGGCTTTCGAGGAGCATTTATACGAAGCTGCATTGTATGCAACATCAAATAATGTGGCGAAACTTCATTTTACAATTTCTAAAGCGCATAAATCTATTTTTGAAAAAGAGTTTGAACGCATTCAAAAAATTGTAGAAAAAAAGACGAAAACGAGCTTCTCTATTTCTTTTTCTTATCAAAATGAAACCACAGATACTATTGCAGTAACACCAGATAACAAACCCTTTTTAGATGCGAATGGAGCTTTGTGTTTTAGGCCGTCAGGTCACGGTGCATTACTATCTAATTTAAATAATTTTGAAGGCGATTTACTATTTGTAAAAAATATTGACAATGTTGTAGTTACCCGTTTTGCAGAAAAAGTCGCCGAAAATAAAAAAGTATTGGCAGGTGTTTTGCTTGAAACACAGAGGCAAGCATTTAGTTATTTAAAAGAGCTAGAAAATGAAACTATTTCTGAAGAACGCGTAATTGAAATAGCTAGATTTTTACAGCGTAAATTGAATGTTATTATTTCTTCGGAATTTGAAAAATACTCACTTAAATATCAAATTGAATATTTAGAAACTAAACTCAACCGTCCAATTCGAGTTTGTGGAATGGTTAAAAATGAAGGAGAGCCTGGTGGCGGTCCGTTTTGGGTAAAGGATGAAGGTGGTCACCTATCTTTGCAAATTGTGGAATCTGCTCAAATTGATAAAGAAAATAAACAACAAGTTAAAATTTTAAAGAATGCCACGCATTTTAATCCTGTAGATCTTGTCTGTGGAATTAAAGATTACAAAGGGAAAACGTTCGATTTATCTAAATTTGTAGATTACAAAGCTGCATTTATTACGCCAAAAACACATCTTGGAAAGCCACTAAAAGCTTTAGAATTACCAGGGTTGTGGAACGGTAGTATGTCAAGTTGGAATACTATTTTTGTGGAGGTGCCTACCGATACTTTTAACCCTGTAAAGACAGTTAATGATTTGCTAAAAATTAAACACCAAGTACTATAATGTTCGATGCCGATGCTTTTATTAAGGAGTGCCAGTTCAAAGCGATAAGGAGCTCTGGAAGTGGTGGACAGCACGTTAATAAAACGGCGTCAAAAGTAGAACTTACATTTTACCTAGACGATTCTTTGGTGTTTCGCGAACGACAAAAAGAGCGACTTCTTTTGCGATTATCAAAACGGTTAACTAAAGATAACGTGCTAATTTTACAATGCGAAGAGACGAGAAGTCAGCATAAAAATAAAGAGTTGGTTATAAAACGAGCGCTTCAAATTATTAATGAAGCTTTAGTTATTAAAAAAAGACGAATACCCACAAAGACCCCAAAATCTGTAATTAGAAAACGCTTGCAAAATAAAAGCCGTCGTGCCAAGGTTAAAAGCAGTCGTAAAAAACCAGATTTAGATTAAATTTCCGCAATTGCTATCCGAAATCAAAAAATGGATAGTATATTTGCAGCGTTCTCAAAAAAGGGGTGCCTATATCGGCTGAGATCATACCCAACGAACCTAGAACAGGTAATGCTGTTTAGGGATTTTAATATAAATAAATGGGTAATTTATTTATACATACTAATAGTAATTAATAAAGAATAATGACCTCTTTTTATTCGATTAAGTTTTAATCGTAATGAAAAAACAATTTCTTTTTGTCACACTTTTTGCTTTAAGTTTCTGTGCAATGGCGCAGGATAAACAGCAAGATTCCACAAAAATTGAAGCTTTGGATGAAGTCTTATTATCGTCCACTCGTGCCAAAGACAAAACACCAGTTGCCTTTACAAACATCACCAAAGACCAATTAGAATCGTCTAATCTAGGTCAGGATTTACCCATTTTATTAGACCAATTACCGTCGGTAGTAACTACTAGCGACGCTGGATCTGGTGTTGGTTACACCGGTATTCGTGTTCGTGGAACAGATGCTACGCGTGTAAACGTAACTATTAACGGGATTCCGTATAACGATTCTGAAAGTCAAGGTACATTTTGGGTTAATATGCCCGATTTTGTGTCCTCTATAGAAGATATTCAATTACAACGTGGTGTTGGTACATCCTCTAACGGGTCGGGAGCTTTTGGTGCTAGTTTAAATTTAAAAACACTAAATCCTTCAACCGAAGGTTATGCAACCACAACCAATGCTGTGGGCTCTTTTGGAACGAGAAAGCACAATTTAAGTGTAGGCTCGGGGATTATAAATAATTTTTATGCAGAAGCGCGACTTTCAAAAATTCAAAGCGATGGGTATATTGATCGTGCAGCATCAGATTTAAAATCGTTTTATACAGAAGCGGGGTATATAACCGATAAAACACAGATTAAAGCTTTGGTTTTTGGCGGTAATCAGCAAACCTATCAGTCGTGGAACGGTGCTCCGGAAGCGGTAGTAAATGGTGATTTGGAAGGGATTCAAGCTTTTATAGACAGAAATTATTCTTCAGATGAGGAAGCGTATAACTTATTAAACGCCGGCCGTACTTATAATTCTTACACTTACGATAATCAGACCGATAATTATGAGCAAACACATTATCAGTTACACGGGTCACATCAGTTTTCTTCGCACTTTTCAGCAAATCTATCGGGAAACTTTACAAAAGGAGCTGGGTATTTCGAGCAGTTTAAAGACGGAGAAGAATTGGGTGATTACTTCCCAGGCCATGACAATGCTACAGATGAGGGAGATGTTATAAGACGCCGTTGGTTGGACAATGAATTTACTGCGATAGTATATTCATTAAATTATAAAAGAGACCAACTAAATTTATATTTAGGTGGTGGTTATAATACGTATAAAGGAGATCATTACGGAGAAATTATTTGGGATTCTTTTACTACAGAAGTGCCCATTAGAGACAAATACTATACAAGTGTTGGTGAAAAGAAAGATTACAGTACCTATTTAAAAGCGGAATATAATGTCACCTCAAGAGTGTTTGCTTTTGCCGATGTGCAGTATCGTGCGGTTAACTATAGTTCAATAGGTTTAAGCTCAGATTTAGAGCCTATAGATGTAGAGAAAAATTATAATTTTTTTAATCCTAAATTGGGGCTCTCCTATAAAATAGATAATTATAATAGCGTTTATGGTTCTTTTGCTGTGGCAAACAGAGAGCCCAACAGAGATGATTTAACAAAAAATCCAGTAACTCCAAAAGCAGAGCGTTTAAACGATTTCGAATTTGGGTTTAAACATCGTACATCAGCTTTTTATGCTACGGCAAACCTATATTATATGTCGTATAAAGACCAATTGGTTTTAACTGGGGATTTAGATAATGCGGGAGATGCTATTCGCGAAAATGTAGCAGATAGTTACCGTGCAGGAATAGAGGTGCAAGTTGGGTACAAAGCTTCGGATAAGCTTAGAATTGATGCCAATGCAACTTTTAGTAAAAATAAAATCGACACGTTTAATTATATTGTTTACGATACACAATACGATCCTAATACTTACGATACTGTGTCTTATGCGCCAGTAGTCACCGAGTATAAAGACACCGATATTTCGTTTTCACCAGAAGTAATTGCTGGAGGGACCTTAACTTATAGTCTGATACAAGATCTTAATTTAAGTTTAATCTCTAAGTATGTTGGAAAGCAGTATTTAGACAATACGTCTAGCGCATCGAAAAGTATTGATGCTTATTTTGTAAATAATATTAATGCCTCTTATAAAATAAACCCGAATTGGATAAAGGAAATATCTTTTAATCTATTGGTGAATAATATTTTCAAT
>JAGPVI010000192.1 GCA_018067115.1 Bizionia sp.
CTAATATGAGTCACGAAATTAGAACGCCATTAAATGCTATTCTAGGCTTTATACAAATTCTAAAATTCTCTAATAATAACGACTCTAATACTACCTATTTAGACCTTATGGATAAGTCTTCTAAAAACTTATTATCGTTAGTAAATAATGTTTTAGAAATAGATAAAATAGAATCTAGAGAAATACATCTTTCAAATGTAATTTTTAAACCTTCGGAAGAAATAGCTTCTATTGCAAGTCAATACACCTCAGAATTTTCAGAAAAAGGGATGTATTTAAATTTGAATTTTAAATGTAATTTAGAGACTACTGTTTTAGGAGACGAAGGAAAATACAATCAAATATTAATTAACCTTATAAAAAACGCATTAAAATTCACCTCTTCTGGTGGTGTAACTATTACTTACGAAGAGCGTGCTTTTAACAACACGCTGGAGGTACATATTAGTATTAAAGATACAGGTATTGGGATATCTAAAGACCATTTGTCTAGCATTTTTGAGCGGTTTACTCAAATAGATATTGGATTAAAGAAAAGGCATAAAGGCAGTGGATTAGGACTCTCTATAAGCAGTAACCTTGTAGAACTTATGGGCGGAAAAATCGCTGTACAAAGTGATTTACAAAAAGGAACAGAGTTTACCATCGAAATTCCCTTTACCATATCTAACAAAGAAGACACAACAGGAATAGATACAGCGTCTGAAGTTATTCATTTTAACAATCTTGATGTTTTGATTGTTGATGATAATAAGATAAACCTTTTAGTATTAACTAAAATTTTAGAGCAACTCGGTATTAAAGCAGATCAAGCATTAAATGGCGCCGAAGCTATTGAAAAGGTTAAACACAACGATTATGAACTCATATTAATGGATATTCATATGCCTATAATGGATGGTTATGAAGCGACTCAAATTATTAGAGAAGAAAATAAAGATGTTTTGATTTTTGGTTTATCAGCCGATGTTACGCAACAAGCTATTAACCGTTCTTTAAAGCGCGGAATGGACGATTACCTAACGAAACCGTTGTCTATAGAGAAATTATACAAAGTCTTACTAAAACATTTTTCTAATAAGTTAGATTAATACTGCATTAAAACACATTTCTCTTTATCAGGCCAACCTGATGTTACACGCTATGCTCTTTGTTAAGCGCATTAACTTCTAGCAATTGGTTATAAACAATAGAATTGAGGCTCACGTTATGGATGGGCTAAACGCCACATTTAAAATCCACTAATAAAGAAACTCCTTATAAACGTAATGCGTTGTTAAACGTTGGTATTATAAGAGTTACCGCGTTATTTTAAGAAGAGTGGCTATGTACAAAAACCAAAACGTTATATACAAAAAAAGCTCCTCTTAAAAAGAGAAGCTTTTGCTTTTTGGGTGAAAGACGGGATTCGAACCCGCGACCCTCGGTACCACAAACCGATGCTCTAACCAACTGAGCTACAATCACCATTTTGGCGTTTTACTAACGCGTGTGCAAATGTATATTAATTACTAATTATTACAAAACATTTTTGTCAAAATTTTCAATCTTTTTTCTAAATTAAATCGAACAAACTCTTCACCGCAACGTAACGTTCTGTAGTAAAGCCTTCTGCATAATCAACATTAATTAAGCGTCCTAAATCTTGGGCTCTATATTCTATACTATCGGTAAAATTCTTACTGGTAATAGGCGTTTCTGGCTGATTACTGTCTTTATCATAGAACTGCGTTTTATAAGCAAACACCGATTTTAGTTTTATATCCATAAAGCCGGTAACGTCTACCACAAAATCGGGCTCTATATTTTTCCACTGTATATAATGATAGACTTGTTTTGGTCTCCAGCGTTCTTGTTGATTTCCGTCACTTTCAGTTTCAATTTTAAGTAATCCGCTTAAAAAACTCGCTTCGCTTACCAACCGGCTGCCTTTACCGTGATCGATATGCCTATCATCTATGGCATTGCATAACACAATTTCAGGTTGGTATTTTCTAATCATACGGATAACCTCCATTTGATGTTCTTTATCATTACGAAAAAAACCATCGGCAAAACCCAAATTCTCACGTACGGACACACCCAGAATATCGCCAGCTGCCTTAGCTTCTTCTTTTCTAGTGTGCTCGGTACCACGTGTTCCCAATTCGCCACGTGTTAAATCGATTATTCCTACTGTTTTCCCTTCGTGAATAGCTTTTGCTATCGTTCCTCCTGCTCCCAACTCAACATCATCTGGGTGGGCGCCAAACGCTAATATATCTAGTTTCATTTGTAGTTATTTTTTATTACTTCTTTTAATTCTTCATCTGTAAAGAAAGTCCAAGCTACTACTCTACTCACTTTATTCCCCATTGGCATCGTAATGACCCTAACGGTTTCTGCATTAAGTTTTTTTAATGAGGCTTGCATTGATTTTACGTGCGCTTTATTAGACACCAAACTAGTAAACCAAACGCACTGTTTTTTGTACAATGAACTCTCGTATAAATAGGTATGCAAAAATGCTTTTTCACCACCTTCAAACCATAATTCTTGAGCCGTTCCAGCAAAATTTCTAACTACAGTATCTGTTAATTTACCTAATCCTTTTAGTTTTCGGGTTGTTGCCTCGAACGCTTCGGCTTCACTTTTGTAAAATGGCGGATTGCAAATAGACAAAGAAAATGCATCATTCTCTCTTAAAATTCCTTTAAAAATAGCAGCAGGATTTCGTTGTAATCGAAAAGAAATAGCTTCATTTAACTTATTCTTTTCTACTATTTTTTTTGCGGCAGCTAGTGAATCTTCACTAATATCGGTTGCCACGAACTGCCAGTCGTACTCTGCATGTCCTAATAATGGATAGATACAACTTGCTCCTGTACCAATATCTAAAACTTTTACGTTAGCATTAGGCTTAGGCATTTTTAACAGATCGGCCATATAATGAATGTACTCTACTCGCCCAGGAATTGGCGGACATAAATTAACCTTAGGGAACTGCCAATGCGAAATATTGTAATGTGTTTCTAGTAGCGCCCTATTTAATGCCTTTACAGCATCGGGCTTTGCAAAATCTATAGTTTGCGTACCGTGAGTATTCGTAAATACAAAAGGCTCTAAATCTTTATTTGTTTCGAGTAAATTGTCAAAATTATACCCGTCTTTATGTTTGTTTCTTTTATGCAAAATAGTTTATGTATTATTAAAAATTAATGCAATGTGCTTATGGCTTGATCGATATCTGCTTTTAAATCTTTTACAGATTCTATACCTACCGAAAAACGTATTAATCCGTTACTTATACCTAAAGCATCGCGTTGTTCTTGTGTTAATAAAGCGTGAGATGTTAAATAAGGTGATAACATTGTGCTCTCTACACCGGCTAAACTCATAGACGGTTTTATTAATTGTAATGCCTTTTGAAATGCTGAAGCGTCGTAATTATCCTGAAGCTCAAAAGAAAGCATCCCGCCAAAGCCTTTCATCTGCGCTTTTGCTAAAGTGTGTTCTGGATGAGATTCTAATCCTGGGTAATAGACTGTTTTTACTGCTTTATGATCACTTAAAAATCGAGCGATTTTTAAGGCATTCTTATTTTGCTTTTTTACACGGAGTTTTAAGGTCTTTAAACTACGCTCTAACATCCACACCATAAAATCACTTAAGCTACCACCAAGGTTTTTTGCGACATTCCAAATGGTTTCCCTGTCTTTTTCTGTACAAGCCACGGCACCAGCTAATATATCGCTGTGACCACCTAAATATTTCGTTGCAGAATGAATAACAATGTCAATACCAAAATCTATTGGGGTTTGATTAATAGGACTAGCAAACGTATTATCGATAGTTGTTTTAATGCTTTTAGATTGTGCTAATTGCGTAACAGCTTTAATATCGGTAACCGTCATTAAGGGATTTGAAGGGGTTTCAATATGAATAAGCGTAGTATTACTTTGTATTGCGGCTTCAAAATCTGAAACGGCATAACCGTTGGTAAACGTAAACTCAATACCATATTTAGGAAACTCTTCACGAATAAAATTACTCGTACCACCGTACAATGTGTTTTGTACTACAATATGATCGCCAGCTTTTAAAAAGGCAAGGAACACCGTACTAATTGCAGCCATCCCCGAGCCAAAAATCATTCCTGCTTCAGCGTGTTCTAATGCTGCTATTTTTTTTGATAAAAACTCTTGGTTTGGCGTATTAAAATAACGCGGGTATCGTTTTATCGCAACGTCTTCGAAGGCATACGATGTAGACATATAAATGGGCGACACCGCTCCTTTAAACTGTTCGTCTTTTATTTCTCCTATATGGGCACAAATAGTATTGACCCCCAATTGTTTTTTACTCATCTTGTAAAGGTAAAAAATTGAAAAGTCAATTAGTTTCTAAAGTCGAAGTATTTTGGCTGTCTTATTTTGTATTAGTGACACGATAAGAATAATATATAATATATGCCATTTATCATATTAATTAAAATATATACATTTTAGTATATAATTCTAAATATATACATTTAAGCATATAATTTAGCTTTTCACATAAAAATTGAATACATTTACGTATAATCTATTAAATATGACAAGCATTATAACTGGCGATATTATAAGTTCTAAAAGTGGCGATCCAAATCTATGGTTACCCGCTTTAAAGCGTGAACTTAATAAATATGGTACAACTCCCAAACACTGGGAAATTTACCGAGGTGATAGTTTTCAGCTAGAAGTCTCCCCGAAAACCGCTTTAAAAACGGCTTTATTATTAAAAGCAACCATAAAGCAATTTAAAACGATTGATGTGCGCTTAGCCATAGGAGTGGGAGAAAAAACGTATGATGCAGACTCGATAACCGAATCTAACGGAAGTGCTTTTGTAAATTCTGGAGCGTGTTTCGAGGCTTTAAAAAAATCTACATTAGCCATTAAAACCCAAGATTCTACATTTAACACCACTATAAACATAATGTTAGATTTAGCGTTGTTAACAATGGATAACTGGACACCAAAAGCCTCATTATTATTTAAAACTACTTTAGAACACTCTAATTATAACCAAGTTGACATAGCTAAATTATTAGACCGCAAACAAAGTAATATTAGCGCGGGACTAAAACGTACTGGTTACGACGAAATATCTAAAATGCTCGACTTTTATAACTCTCAATTATAAACCACTATGCTATTCTTTTTTATAAAACTTGTACTTGCGCACTGCATTGGAGATTTTGTTTTTCAACCTACAAAATGGGTAAAACATAAACTAATTAAGAAACACAAATCGAAATTTTTGTATTACCACATTAGTGTTCATTTTCTAGCCTTAACATTGGTTCTACAAGCCGATTTTAAAACCTATTGGCTCGCTTTCCTTATTATTATACCAACACATTATGCTATAGATCTTATTAAACTACACTTAAATAACGAGAAAAACGCTCGCGTTTTATTTGTAATAGACCAGTTGGTACATTTTATTATTTTGGGTGTAACGGCCGCTATTTATTACCGTGAAGAGTTTTCTATTGAAGCATTAATCTCCCCACACCTTATCGTTTTTATAACTTTTCTATTACTTGCCACCGTTGTTGCTTCTGTATTTATGAAAGTAATTATTTCGAAATGGGATTTAGAATCTACAGATGCTAAAAGCAGTGAATCGCTGGAGCAAGCAGGCGCTTACATTGGTGTTTTAGAACGCTTATTTGTATTCGTATTTATTATTACTGGACATTGGGAAGGGGTTGGTTTTTTAATGGCGGCAAAGTCCATTTTTAGATTTGGAGATTTAAGCAAGGCGAAGGATCGCAAACTCACCGAGTATGTTTTAATAGGCACACTATTAAGTTTCGGATTTGCAATTTTAGCAGGGTTAGGCTTTTCGTTTTTTAGCTCTGCCATTTAGAATACCCTAAAAAAACTGTTAAAAAACAATGGTTTAACAAGGAGTTAACGCACAACTGGTGTTTCTTTTTCTAAATTGGGGATATGGTACACTCAGAGAAAAAAGAAAACGAAGCATTCCTTTTGGAATCGATTAGCTATTTAGAAAACTTAGGATTTGAAAATATTAAATCGGATGTTGAAGGTTATGACAGTCCGAAATCCTACAGAAAACAAGGAAGTGATATTACAATTACTCCAGATATAACTGCTACGCGACGTACTCGAAAGTATTATTTCGAAATTAGCGTAAAAAGTCAGGAGCCACGATTATTAAAAACAAAATGGCGTTTTTTGGACGTACTCACAAGAATGAACGATCACAGATTTAGAATTATAACTAAACGTGGACACTATAAATTTACCCACGATATGCTTAATGATTTAAATTTGAATAAAACATTAATAAAACTGTAGTATCATTTTAATATACTACTAAAAAAAGCAGTATCCTTTATAATTAAAGAGTACTGCTTTTTTTTATGTCTTTATTTGAGTTGAAAATAATCGATTTAAAAACACCTTTAATAGCATTTTAACCGTGCACTCACCTACTCTATTTTCCTATTTATCTTCAAACTTTCTTCTTTGTTTCCTTAGTAAGTCATTTTGCTCTTGCATAAGCTCGTTTAAATCGGTTAACAACTGAATATCCTTGGGTGTTTTCACTGTTTTATCTTTCGGGTTATGCGAGCGATCTCTCAATCTATTCATAGCTTTTACCACGATAAATATGGTAATTCCTACTATAAAAAAATCGATTAATGCTTCGGCAAACGCACCATATTGAATAGCAACTTCTTGCGCTAGCACTTCGCCCGCTTCATCTAATTTACCATCTCGTAAAATAAGGCGTTTGTTTTGGAGGTTAATACCATCGCTTAATAGCGATAATGGCGGCATTAACACCTTTTTTACAAGAACATCTATCACCTTATTAAACGATGCGCCAATGATAATACCGATGGCCATATCCATCATATTACCTTTTACTGCAAACTCCTTAAATTCTTTAAAAAACCCCATTACAGATTATTTTTTATAATAC
>JAGPVI010000196.1 GCA_018067115.1 Bizionia sp.
CATAGGTAATTCATTTTTAAATTTTAAACGGGAAGCAGAAATTACTGTGCCAAAGGCCACTTGCATAATGAGGCGTAAATGTACATCTTTAAGCTTTTTCTGTAAGATTCCAGAAAGCATAAAATTTCTGATGTTAATAAAGTGTTGCACGTTTTTTAGTCTAATTGCTGGAGTAATAATTGGGGGCACGGCAACGTGTTCCATAAACTCAAAAGCTAACGGGTTTTCGGTAAAGTAATAAAACATATTTAACCAAATAGCCTCGTACTGTTTCTTGAAATCGTCATCTGGCATATTGGCAATTAAAACAACGCCAAAATCTTGGCAAATCATTGAATAAATTTCCTCTATAATTTCGTTTTTATTATTAAAGTAATGATAGATAGTTCCTACAGCCACATTAGCCTCTTTAGCAACTTGAGACATTGGTGTAGCGTGTACCCCTTGAGCCACAACGAGTTCTAACATTGTAAGAATAATTCTCTGTTTCTTCTCCATTAATGTGTATTTTTAAAAAAGTAACTAGTAAAGAGGGGCGAGTCTTAAGGAGGGACTCGTAAACTAGTTAGCAGACTATTTGTTATCAATTTTAAGGTGCTTGAACAGCGAATGTGAGAATAGTATAATCAATAAACTATTGTGAACCACAAGGCTAAGACGACCTTTCTTATTTAGGCAATGTACTAAAATATTAGATAGAATTAAAAACTATATTTGCAAAAACTTTTTTTAATGACAGAATCAAATTTTATTCCCAATTATAATCTAACCCTCTTAAAGGATGGTAAGGTGTCTTGGGCATCGCCAAGTAATATTGCGTTAGTAAAATATTGGGGTAAAAAGGAAAATCAAATCCCAGAAAACCCGTCTATTAGTTTCACGTTGGACGCTTGTAAAACAGAGACAGAACTTGTTTTTGAAGCACGACAAAATACTGAAGATTCGTTTTCTTTCGATGTTTTTTTTGAGGGAGAAAAAAATGAAGCGTTTAAGCCAAAAATAGAAACGTTTTTTAAGCGTATTCAAAAGTATCTTCCATTCTTAAAACAGTATCATTTTACAATTAATACAGCCAATACTTTTCCGCATAGTTCAGGTATTGCCTCTTCAGCCTCTGGAATGAGTGCGCTTGCTTTATGCCTAATGAGTATTGAAAAACAACTTAATCCAGAAATTACAACGGCGTATTTTAATAAAAAAGCTTCTTTTTTAGCGCGTTTAGGTTCTGGTAGTGCCTGCCGAAGTATAGAAGGTGATTTGGTGGTTTGGGGACAACATAATGATATTGAAGAAAGTTCAGACCTTTATGGTGTAAAATTTACAAGTGAAGTGCATCCTGTTTTTAAAAATTATAACGATACTATTTTACTAGTCGATAAAGGCGAAAAGCAAGTAAGCAGTACTGTTGGTCATAACTTAATGTACAATCACCCGTATGCTCAAAACCGTTTTAAGCAAGCGGTAGAGAATATTACGGCAATGAAAACTATTTTAAAATCTGGAGATTTAAAGGGGTTTATAGCCTTGTTAGAAAGTGAGGCTTTAACCTTGCATGCAATGATGATGACTAGTATGCCTTACTTCATTTTAATGAAACCCAATACTTTGGAAATTATTAATAAAATTTGGGAGTTTAGAGCGCAAACAGGCTTGCATATAGGTTTTACTCTGGATGCCGGTGCAAATGTGCATGTGCTATTTCCAGACGATGAAGCCGATAAAATTAATGATTTCATTAACAAAGAGTTAGTTGCATATTGCCAAAACGGTCACTATATTTGCGACAAAATAGGATTTGGCGCAAAACAATTGTAAATTTATATACCAAATCTTTTATTAGCATATGAAAGGACCACTTTTTTACTCAAAAATCCTTCTTTTCGGAGAGTACGGAATTATTAAAGATTCTAAAGGATTGTCTATACCCTATAATTTTTACAATGGTGCATTAAAAACAGATCGTAATACGTCTGAAGTTGCTGTACTTTCTAATAAAAATTTGAAGCGTTTTACAAGCTATCTTGAGACTTTAGATCCCGAATTAGTGGTTTTCGAAATCGACTCATTAAAAAGTGATGTTGAAGCAGGAATGTATTTCGATTCCTCTATTCCGCAAGGGTATGGTGTAGGTAGTAGTGGTGCACTTGTGGCCGCTATTTACGATAAATATGCAGTTAAAAAAATTACGGTTCTAGAAAATTTAACGCGTGAAAAATTATTGGTTTTAAAATCTATATTTTCTGAAATGGAATCTTTTTTCCACGGAAAATCTTCAGGTTTAGACCCTCTTAATAGTTACTTAAGTTTGCCTATTCTTATCAACTCTCAAGATAATATTGAAGCAACAGGAATTCCTACACAAAGCACCTCTGGTAAAGGCGCTGTGTTTTTAATAGATAGTGGTGTTATTGGTGAAACAGCCCCTATGGTTAGTATTTTCATGGAAAACATGAAACAGGAAGGATTTCGTAATATGCTAAAAAATCAATTTATAAAACACACAGATGCGTGTGTTGACGATTTTTTAAAGGGCGATATCAAGTCTCTTTTTTCTAATACAAAACAGCTGTCTAAAGTAGTTTTAAATCATTTTAAACCTATGATTCCGAAGCAATTTCATGAACTTTGGAAAAATGGATTAGACACCAACGACTATTATTTAAAACTGTGCGGTTCTGGTGGTGGCGGTTATATTTTAGGATTTACTGAAGACATTCAGAAAGCGAAAAACGCACTTAAAGACTACAAGTTAGAAGTGGTTTATAACTTCTAAATTTAGTATATGTTTTCTCGTAAACAGAAACACATTCTAATTAAGTTTTTTAGCCTTTTTTCTATTGTTCGTGGTTACAATATTTTAGTTGTCGTCTTAGCCCAATACTTAGCGTCTGTGTATATTTTTGCACACGATAAACCAGTAAAAACTGTTCTATTCGATATTAACTTATTAATGTTAGTACTAGCGTCTTCTGCTGTCATTGCGGGAGGATACATTATTAATAATTTCTACGATTCTGAAAAAGATTTAATCAATAAGCCTAACAAAACAATGTTAGATAAATTGGTAAGTCAAAATACTAAGCTTTCCTTTTATTTTGTGCTTAACTTCTCAGCCATTATTATGGCGAGTTATGTGTCTTTTAGGGCTGTTCTGTTTTTTTCTATTTATATTTTTGCCATTTGGTTCTATTCTCATAAACTTAAAAAGAAGCCTGTAATTGGTAATCTTACATCAGCAATTTTAACCATAACTCCTTTTTTCGCCGTGTTTACCTATTATAAAAATTTCGATACCGTTATTTTTGTTCACGCTACATTTCTGTTTTTAATTATTGTTATTCGAGAAATTACCAAGGATCTAGAGAATATAAAAGGCGATCTGGCTCTAGGGTATCATACTGTTCCTGTTAAATATGGAGAAGAAACAGCCAAGAAAATTATAAGTTTATTAGTGTTCATTACGCTATTTCCAGGGTATTTATTGGTTTATAAATTTGAAGTCGGCTATATGTATTTTTACTTTAACACCTGTATATTTTTACTTATTGTATTTCTTGTGCTGCTATGGAAATCTCAAAACAAGAAGCATTATGTAGTGCTTCATAATCTTTTAAAGCTAATAATTGTTGCAGGCGTTTTTAGTATTCTATTAATTGACGTAGATTTAGTTATAAATAGGCTGTTTTAAAAAAACAGATCTTAAATCTGTTATCATAATTATTAAATATATCTTTGCAAAAAAAATACACGATGAGTAAACAAGGTGGAAATGGTAAAGGAAAGACTTCAGGTCGAGGAAGTAATACGAGTAAATCTAAAAGTTTTACAAGAGGAAACGCCCCTTTAAATAAGAAAGCATCGACTAAATCTGGAGCAAAACCAGGCGCTAAGCCAACGCATAAAGCGGCAGAAAAAGCACCAGCTAAAAAAGCATCTAATCCAAATGAAATTAGATTAAATAAATACATTGCTAACTCAGGTATATGTTCGCGTCGTGAGGCTGATATGCATATTTCTACTGGGCTGGTTTCTGTAAACGGTAAAGTGGTTATTGAAATGGGGTATAAAGTGCAATTGGACGACGAAGTACGTTACGATGGTGCGCGTATAAATCCAGAGCAAAAAGCTTACGTTTTACTTAATAAACCTAAAGGTTTTGCAACTACTGTTAGTGAAAATAAAGGGCGTACGGTTATGGATTTAGTAGCCAATGCAACCTCTTCTCGTATTAAGCCTATTGGCCGTTTAGGAAGAAACTCTACAGGTTTGTTATTATTTACTAACGACGATGTTGTAATGAGTCGTTTTACAAATTCTAATAAAGGAGTAGAACGTTTATTTCAAGTGGAATTAGATAAGCCTTTAAAATTAGACGATCTTAAAAAAATAAGAGAAGGGTTTAAAGTAGAAGGGAAATTAGTAAAGGTTGAAGAAGTAGATTATGTAGACAATAAAAATAAAAACGAGATTGGTATAAAAATTAAAAACACAGGAAATATTATTTTACATACTATTTTTGAAAGTTTAAAATACGAGATTGTGAGAATAGATTGTGTACAAATTGCTCACTTAACAAAAAAAGATATTCCTAGAGGGCACTGGAAACACTTAACAATTCAGGAAATAAACACATTAAAAATGATGTAATTCTCCTGCACAATAAATTATAAAGCCACAACATTATGTTGTGGCTTTTTTTGTGCTAAAATGTTATTTTAAGGTGTTGATTGATAAAAGATTAGGGTTAATTATTTTTTTCGAAAAAAAATATGAAAAAAAGTTTTTTTTTGAAAAAAATGTATTTCATTTGCATTGCATTTAGCTGAACAAATTGAATCGTGTTTCTGTGTTCGGGCTTTTGAAAATTAGGAAGTCATATTCAAAAGCAGCTTATCGTTTAAGCAACCGAATTTTAAAGCTAACTTCCGAGTTTACTACTATTGTTGCTAGCCAGCACAACTACGGCTTTGTACCTACTACCGAAAGTCAAATTCAAATTTGATTACATTCTCCTTTTAAATGAAGCCTTAGTTTCATACTTTTATAATTCACATTTCAAATAATTCAAAAATTTTAAACAAAATTAATGAACACTAAATATATTGATTTAATAAGTCAAACATTTGATTTTCCACAAGAAGAATTTACGCTAAACGATAACAAGCTTAGTTTTCACGATATTGATTTAATGGACCTCGTAGAACAATATGGGGCACCTTTAAAATTCACCTATTTACCTCAAATTTCAAACAATATAAAGCGCGCAAAGAAGTGGTTTGCCAATGCTATAGAAAAAAACGATTACAAAGGGACTTATAGCTACTGCTACTGTACAAAGAGTTCGCACTTTAAACATGTTTTAAACGAGGCTTTAAAGAATGATATACATATAGAAACCTCTTCGGCTTTCGATATCGATATTGTAGAGAACCTTAAGGCAGAAGGAAAGATTACAGACGAAACATTTGTTATTAGTAATGGGTTTAAACGTGCTCAATATGTTACTAATATTGCGCGATTAATAAACGGCGGACAAAAAAACTGTATTCCTATTATTGATAACTACGAGGAAATTGAGTTGCTATCTGAAGAAGTAAAAGGGAATTATAATATTGGAATCCGTATTGCTTCCGAAGAAGAGCCTAAATTTGAATTTTATACGTCTCGTTTAGGTATTGGGTACAAAAACATTGTCCCGTTTTACAATAAACAGATTAAAGACAATGATAAAGTGAAATTAAAAATGCTTCACTTTTTTATTAATACAGGAATTCGTGATAACGCGTATTACTGGAACGAATTACAGAAATGTTTAAAAGTGTACACAAGCCTTAAAAAAGTGTGTCCTACTTTAGATAGTTTAAATATTGGTGGTGGTTTTCCTATTAAAAACTCGTTAGCATTCGATTTTGATTACGAGTATATGATTGATGAGATTATAAACCAAATTAAATTAACCTGTGCCGAAGAAGGTGTAGACGTGCCAAATATTTTTACAGAATTTGGCAGTTTTACAGTAGGTGAAAGTGGTGGTGCTATTTACGAAGTGCTATACCAAAAACAACAAAATGATAGAGAAAAATGGAATATGATTAACTCGTCTTTCATTACAACTTTACCAGATACTTGGGCAATAAATAAACGCTTTATTATGTTAGCCGTTAACCGATGGGACCAAGGCTACGAGCGCGTTTTATTAGGCGGCTTAACTTGCGATAGTGACGATTACTACAATAGCGAACAGCATATGAATGCTATTTATTTACCAAAATATAATAAAGAAAAACCATTGTATATTGGCTTCTTTAATACAGGAGCTTATCAAGAATCTATAGGAGGTTTTGGAGGATTGCAACACTGTTTAATACCGTCGCCAAAACATATCTTAATAGATAGAGATGAAGATGGAAACATTACAACAAAGTTATTTAGTGAACAACAAAAGAGTGAAGACTTACTTAAAATTTTAGGTTATGCAAAGTAAAACGTATGCTGGAATTCCAGAAGAATTCTCAAAATTAGAAACAGCAAAAATTGTCTTAATACCAGTGCCTTACGATGGTACAAGTACTTGGCAAAAAGGAGCAGATAAAGGTCCTGAAGCTTTTTTAGATGCTTCGGAAAATATGGAGCTATACGACATAGAGACCGGTACCGAAGTGTATAAACAAGGTGTTTTTCTTGCTAACCCTGTAACCGAAAACAGCTCGCCAGAAGCGATGGTAGAAGCGGTGCATGAAGCAACTAAAAAATACATTAAGAAAAATAAATTTGTTACTATTTTTGGTGGGGAGCACTCGGTATCTATAGGTACTATTCGTGCGTTTAAAGACTATTATAATAGTTTAACAGTTTTGCATATCGATGCACATACAGATTTACGTAAAAGCTACGAAGGATCATCTTGTAACCACGCGTGTGCTGTGTACGAGGCGAGCCAGACTACAAATTTAATTCAAGTTGGTATTCGTTCTATGGATTTTATCGAAACCACAGTAATGGACAAAGAAAAAACATACTTTGCACATGAAATGGCAATCGACGACTCTTGGATGGATTCGGCAATCGATCAAATGACAGAGAATGTGTTTATTACTTTCGATCTTGATGCTTTCGATCCTTCAATCATGCCTAGCACTGGAACTCCAGAGCCCGGCGGATTATTATGGTACGAAACTCTAGAATTCTTAAAGCAAGTGTTCGAAGAGAAAAACGTTGTCGGTTTCGATATCGTAGAATTGTGCCCTAATAAAAACGAAAAATCTTCAGATTTCTTAGCAGCGAAATTATATTATAAAATGCTAAGCTATAAGTTTCGAAATGACGAGGTAGGAGACCTTTATGACAATCAATACGAAACGGAGAAACCTAAAAATAACCCTTCAAAATTTAACGAAGACGATGAGTACTAAAGGACCAATATCACAGTTTATAGAAAAACATTACTTACACTTTAATGCTGCTGCTTTAGTAGACGCTGCAAAAGGGTATGAGGCACAATTAGAATCTGGTGCAAAAATGCTAGTATCTCTTGCAGGTGCAATGAGTACTGCAGAATTAGGTAAAAGTTTTGCAGAAATGATTCGCCAAGATAAAGTGCAAATTATTTCTTGTACGG
>JAGPVI010000198.1 GCA_018067115.1 Bizionia sp.
CACACCAACAACTGTAAAACATAAAGATTACAGTATGGTTTACAGATTATAGTATTTAAAATAAAAAAAGAAACCCAACAATGCCCAACGTTGAAATAATTGAGGAAAACAACGATTATATAATTGTAAATAAAATGGCAGGACTGATAAGTGAGAAAAGTCCTTTCGAGAATATTACGGTTGAGAATCAAGTTTTTGATCACCTATTAAAAAGCAAGAAAAAACCTTATGTTGGTGTAATCCACAGATTAGATCGCGTAACTAGCGGCGTATTAATTTTTGCCAAAAAGAAAAGCACCCTTGTGGAATTTAATGCGCTTTTTAGCAGCCGACAAATGCAAAAAACCTATTACGCTATTGTTAAAAATGAGCCTGCAAAAAACAAAGGGCAATTAAACCATTACCTCATTAAAAACAATCTTGAAAAAAGGGCAGATATAGTTGAAACGAAAGTAAAAGACGCTTTACAATGCTCACTTTCTTATCTCGTTATTGGTAAGAATGATTTTGGTTACCTGCTAGAAATAAAGCCAAAAACAGGGCGTTTTCATCAAATTCGAGCGCAATTAGCACATATAGGCCTTCCTATTATTGGAGATGAAAAATATGGCTCAGACCAAAAATACTTGCCGTTATCTATTTGTCTTCACGCTCAAAAAATAACCTATAAAGACCCCAGTACTAAGGAATTAAAATCGGCAGAAGCCTCTTTACCAAAAAACAAGTTCTGGGCATTTAGTTTATAATAAGTCTTAGCATTGTAAGTGTTCAAAAAAAACATAAAACAATTACATCTTTTACAGCTTAATTTTCAATCTGAAACTTTAACATTTTACAATGTTATTTTTAACAGTAAAGCAGCCTAAAACAGTCCGTTTATGTGAGTATATTTGCGCGGAAAGACACTCCTTTGGATAATATATTAAAGTCGTTAAAAAAGTGATGAGATGGAAAATAAAATGATTGGTATTGTTGGTGGTGTAGGCAGTTACGCAGGAATAGATTTAATAAAAAAAATATACGATCTTACTGGCGCCACATCAGACGAGGAACATTTACCAATATCAATGTTATCTGTACCCCATAAAGTGACAGACCGCACTAAATTTCTCTTAGGTGATACTACAATTAATCCGGGTATTGCTATCGCTGAGATTATAGATTCCTTACTCTCTAATGGTTCAAATATAATAGGCATTCCTTGTAATACAGCTCACGCGAAACCTATATTTGATTTAATAAAAGCTAGGATTCCAGAAAATTGTGTCTTAGTACACCTTGTTGAAGAAGTTGGCTTACATCTTTCTACTCAATATCCAGAAATAAAAAAAGTAGGCGTTTTAGGGACTACCGGAACAATTCTAGCCAAAGTATATCCCGAAATATTATCAAAATACGGTATTGAAGTTATACAGCCTTCAGAAGAAATTCAGAATCTCTTTGTACACCCTTCTATTTACGATGCTACTTACGGTATTAAGGCATTTTCTAACCCTGTAAATATTAAAGCTACAGAAAACCTTAGTATGGCTGCTACTTACTTATCTAGAAAAGGAGCTCAAGCCATTATTCTTGGTTGTACGGAAATCCCTTTAGCTATTCAATACCAAGAAATTGAAAGCAGTCTAATAATTGATGCTACAGCCGTTTTGGCAAAAGCATTAATTAGAGAGTCTAAAAAACAAGTTGCAGAGCTTGCTTAATTTTAGTTCTTTTATTGCTCCAGACTGCGGTTACAAATACTTTTAAGCACCCATTACTTAGCTATTTTGTTCAAACTTTAGTATACAACAGCTATTTAAAATATTATATCTACTTAGAGTTAAATTATCGTTTTAACTTCAAGTCGCTGTATTAATACTAACTAGCTAAACACAGCTTATCTCTCAGTGCGAATTATAAACACAAAAAAAACGTCTAGAAAATAAACGCTTTTTTTTATAAAATAATATGAAATAAGCTGAAAATCACAGAGTTATTAAGACTACCTTCGGTAAAAAATAATGTCTATAGAGCGAAGAGTACAATTGGTAGAAAATCTTTTTCATCAATTAGAGCAAGAAACCGCTCAATTTGAAAAAACGTCAGGACTTAGCTGCGTTTCTGGCTGCGGAAAGTGTTGCACTTACCCTGATGTGGAAGCCTCCCCAATAGAATTTTTACCGTGGGCATTTCATTTATTTATGAATGGTGAAGCTGAAAAAACACTAGCCTTACTAAATGAAACCCAAACGTCATCCTGCATAATTTATAAACCCTTATCTGTAACTGGCCGCGGCCGTTGCAGTGATTATAAATATAGAGGCCTTATTTGTCGCCTGTTTGGTTTCGCTGCTAGTAGCGATAAATACGGGAATTTAAGATTAGCCACGTGCAAGATTATAAAAGAAGGTCAGGCAGAGCAATATAAAACAACAACCGAAGCCATTTCAAAAGGGTTGTATGTGCCTGTTTTTACCGAATATTATATGCAATTAAATCAAATTGACTTTCATTTAGGAAATATAATACTCCCTATAAATAAAGCGCTTAAAATGGCTTTAGAAGAAGTGCTTCAATATTATGCTTACAGACCCTTTCCAGATTTAAATAAAGAGTGCGTATAATTAAGATTCAAAAATAAGATGTAGCCGTTGCTTAATTTTAATACTTGGGTATATTTGTAACTCATATTTTATGAGCGCATACTCTATGCCCAAACAGCACTAATAAGCCTTAAAGCCGTAATGTTAAAACAATATTCTCTACATTTTTTATTACTCTTCACCTTACTATTTAATACTTACAAAGAAAAGGGACATCATCAATCCCTAATTACTTCTGCTTTTAATGAATTAGCATCCAAAACTAAGGAATTCAATGTACAGCAAAATGGTGTTACTACTAATAACTATACTAAAAATCTAAAAATAGCCTCTTGGAACATTCGTGATTTAGGCCGCACAAAAACCCCTGAAGACATCCATCAAATCGCGACTATACTTCGAGATTTTGATGTTGTTGCACTGCAAGAAGTCGTTGCCAAGGATCCTGCCGGAGCACAAGCGGTTGCAAAAATTGTAGACGAACTTAATAGAATGGGTTATAAATGGGATTACAGAATTAGCGACCCTACAAAAAGCCCTTCGGTTTATATGAGCGAGCGTTATGCCTTTCTCTGGAAAACCTCTAGAGCAACGTTACTAGGCAAAGCTTATTTAGATAAAGATCTAGAAGACCTTTGTTATCGCGAACCTTTTGTTGCTAAATTTAAAGCGAAAGATAAAGTAGATTCTTTCGTTATTGTAAATTATCATTCGCGAAAGTATTACGACAAGCCTGAAGAGGAAATTATTCACTTTATAGATTACCCGGAACGGCTTAATACGAGCAAGGTTATAATTCTTGGTGACTTTAATATTAGTGAACAGCACCCGGTATGGAATCCGTTTTATAGTAAAGGGTTTAAAAGTGCCTTAAAGAACGAAGCGACCACATTAAAAACAAAATGTAAGACTGGCGAGTACCTAAACCACGCTATTGACAATGCTTATTATTTCTATTCTGGAATAACGGTCGTTAAAGCCGGCAAAGTAGATTTTGTAACAGCTTGTGAAAATCTAGAAGCGGCACGAAAAATTTCGGACCACCTACCCATTTATATAGAATTAAAACCTGAATAAAAAGGCGCAAAAGAAATTTTTCGTATTGATAAATAAGAAATCAATGCGGAATCCCTTTTATAAAACTACACTAAAAAAAAGTATACTTATTTCATTTCCCATAACTGAACACAGAATGTTTATAGCAATAACATAAAAAATCTAAACAATTAAAAGCATCAGATATTTATTTGGATATTGATTATAACACCCTCTAATACCATTATACAACTACTTAAATTAGTTAACCTCTAGTCCAACAGATATTTCTAATTAAAACCTAAATAGTATAATCACTTGATTTTAAGTAGATTAAATTATTAATAAAAACCTAAATTCACACAAAATAGCACATTGAACCAATTTCATAAGTTATTGAACTGTTTCAATAAATAGAAAGGTAAGAACCCGACGTATATTTGCATAGTAATTACACAAGGCTTGTTTTAACAAGCATTAATTAAGAATCTAATTTAAAAACATATAATTATGGCAAATGTAACTAAACCTGTATTCAAAGAAAGATATGGGAATTTTATTGGCGGTAAATTCGTTGCTCCTGTTAAAGGGCAGTATTTCGATAACGTATCTCCAGTAGATGGTAAAGTTTTTACTCAAGCAGCACGTTCAACTCAAGAAGATATTGATCTTGCTCTTGATGCAGCTCACGATGCGTTTCCTTCTTGGAGTACCTCTTCAGCAACAGAACGTAGTAATGCGTTATTAAAAATTGCGCAAGTAATGGAAGACAACTTCGAATACTTAGCAACTTTAGAAACTATAGACAACGGTAAACCAATCCGTGAGTCTCGTGCAGCAGATATCCCTTACTGTATTGATCACTTCCGTTATTTCGCAGGTGTTATTCGTGCAGACGAAGGTTCTATTTCAGAACACGATAAGGACACTGTAAGTATCGTATTAAACGAACCTATTGGTGTTGTTGGTGAAATTATCCCTTGGAATTTCCCAATGTTAATGCTAGCTTGGAAAATTGCTCCAGCTTTAGCAGCAGGTTGTACTGCGGTTGTTAAACCAGCAGAACAAACACCTACTAGTGTTATTGCTTTAATGGAACTTATTGGTGATATTTTACCAGCAGGTGTATTAAACATCGTAACTGGTTTTGGTGCAGAAGCGGGTGCAGCTTTAGCAACATCTAAGCGTATTGCTAAACTTTCTTTCACAGGTTCTACAGAAACTGGTCGTAAAGTTTTACATAACGCAGCAGAAAACATTATTCCAGTAACTATGGAATTAGGAGGAAAATCTCCAAACGTATTTTTCCCATCGGTTGCAGATCATGATGACGATTTCTATAGCAAAGCTATTGAAGGTGCTTTAATGTTCGCACTGAATCAAGGTGAAATTTGTACTGCTCCTTCTCGTATTTTAGTACACGAAGATATTGCTGACGATTTCATAGAAAAAATGAAAGTACGTTTAAAAGCTATCAAAACAGGGAATCCATTAGATCCTGAAACAATGATTGGTTCTCAAGTTTCTAAACCTCAATACGATAAAATTCTTAACTATATTAAAAT
>JAGPVI010000201.1 GCA_018067115.1 Bizionia sp.
TTAGGGTTTGGTTGCTTATATAGGTTGTACTTAATGGTATCTGGCCTAATATCGTATGTGTTGTTAAAGACTTCTTTTAAGGTTTCAGGCATACTATTAAAATAATAATCTCGTAATAATTGTTTCCCGAAATAATTACCAGACGCGTCATCCATTAAGGTATAGCCCAAAGAGGCTATTTTTTGATGTACGGTATGACCATCAAAAAAACTACAATTCGATCCCGTCCCTAAAATACAAACGATACCTGCTTCATTTTTAGTTTTAAGCGTTGCGTAAATAGCGGCCATTGTGTCTTCATTAACACTAACTAAGGCTTTTGGATATACCGCTTCTAAAACGGCTTTTAACAGTGCTTTTGGTATTGCTGTTCCACAACCGGCACCGTAAAAATGGATCTCTGTTACAGTGTTTTGTAACCCCTTTAAAGCTTCCGAGTTGTTAAGTATTCCTTGAAGATCTTCCGCATTTAAAATCGCTGGATTTAACCCTTTGGTACGTATTTTTTGCAATGGTAAAACCCCTGTTTTATCTACAGCAATCCAGTCACATTTAGTCGATCCGCTATCGGCAATTAAAATCATAAGCGTTATATCATATTAAAAAGAAAAATGATCTAGATGTATGCCTAGATCATTTTAAAATGGTATTCAAAAATATCGAAATATTTTATAAACTGTGAATCTTTAATGCTAAATCTACTAATTTGTTTGAGTATCCAAACTCATTATCGTACCAAGCAACCAATTTAAAGAAATTAGGATTTAATTCGATCGCTGAATCCGCATCAAAAACCGATGTTCTAGCTTCGCCGACAAAATCTTGAGACACGACCGCGTCTTCCGTATAACCAACAACACCTTTTAAAGACCCTTCGGACGCTTTTTTAAAGACTGCTTTAATTTCTTGAAGTGACGTTGCCTTTTTTGTTCTTAATGTTAAATCTACCACAGAAACATCTACCGTTGGCACTCTAAATGCCATTCCTGTTAATTTTCCATCTAATGCTGGTATTACTTTCCCAACAGCAATGGCGGCTCCTGTAGACGTAGGAATAATATTATTTAATGCCGAGCGACCCAATCGATAGTTTTTCTTGGATGGCGAATCTACGGTAAATTGTGTAGACGTCGCCGAATGGATAGTCGTCATTAAACCTTCTACAATCCCGAAATTATCTTCCATTACTTTAGCCATTGGCGCCAGGCAATTTGTAGTACACGATGCGTTAGAAATTATGGTATCTGTAGCCTTTATCTCATTATCATTAACGCCCATTACAAACATTGGCACGTCGTTACTAGGAGCAGAAACGACCACTTTTTTGGCACCAGCAATAATATGATAATTTGCACTTTCGTGCGTTTTAAAAATACCAGTACATTCGGCAACAACATCGACATTTACATCGTTCCATTTTAAGTTTTTAGGATCTCTTTCTGCGGTAATTCTTATTGTTTTGCCGTCTACAACTAAGTGTCCATCTTTTACTTCTACAACCCCATCAAAACGCCCGTGAACAGAGTCGTATTTTAATAAATAGGCTAAATGATTGACATCTAGTAAATCGTTAATAGCAACAACTTCTACATCTTCCCGTTTCATTGTCGCTCTAAACACTACGCGTCCAATTCTTCCAAAACCGTTAATTCCTAATTTTAATTTCGACATATGTATCTTCTCTTTTAAGTGGTCATAATATCTGACACACGCATTAATTCTTTATTTATTTTAGACTTTCCTTTTACGGCATTTTCTAATGGTGTCAACTGAATTTTATCATTGACTAAACCCACCATAAAATTAGATTGTCCTTCTAAGATTGTTTCTACAGCCTTAACCCCCATTCTACTCGCTAGAACACGATCGAAACAAGACGGAGAACCACCACGTTGCATATGCCCTAAAACAGAGACGCGAACCTCGTATTCTACCATATGCTCCTCGACATAATCTTTAAGCTCGAAGACGGTTTTTCCTATCTTATCTCCTTCAGCAACCACAACAATACTCGATGATTTGCCAGATTTCTTACTACGTCTTAGCGACTCTAGCAAACGGTCTAGTCCTAAGTTTTCTTCAGGAATTAAAATTTCTTCGGCCCCAGCGCCAACACCTACATTTAAAGCGATATGCCCTACATCCCGCCCCATCACTTCAACAAAAAACAAGCGGTTGTGTGAACTGGCAGTATCTCTAATTTTATCAATAGCTTCCACCACTGTATTTAGTGCTGTATCGTAGCCCAGTGTGTGTGTTGTACCAAAAATATCATTGTCGATGGTTCCTGGGATTCCCATAACAGGAAAATTAAACTCTTTATTAAATTGAAGGGCTCCAGTAAAGCTACCGTCTCCTCCAATAATAACAAGGGCATCAATTTGCGCTTCTTTAAGTGAATTATACGCTTTTTGGCGCCCTTCAGGGGTTCTAAATTCTGTTGACCGTGCTGTTTTTAAGATCGTACCACCTTTATTGATTATATCTTTTACACTTCGGGCATTAAAGGCTTTAAAATCGCCCTCTATCATTCCTTGAAATCCACGGTAAATACCAGCGCACTCTACATTATAGTAAGCACATGTTCTTACTACAGACCGAATAGCCGCATTCATTCCTGGCGCATCGCCACCAGAGGTTAAAACAGCAATTTTCTTTATTTTATTAGACATCCATTACGTATTGTGAATAGTAAAGCTAATAAAGAAAATCTATATAATGCAGTGTTTAGGTAAAATTTATGAACGATTTTTCTTAAAATCGGGGCTCCTGTAAAACAAAGAAAGAAAGTGAATACTCTACGGGTAGAGTACTGTTTAAATTAAATGAAGTTATTGCTTCTCTTTTATCCCCATACCCTCTGGAAGTGGAGCGGTTTTTTCTTCGTTATTTTCGTCAAGACTTTCATCGTCCTCTTCAATTATAGCCGCGTCCTCTTTTTTATTGAATACTTTTCTAATAAGCTCCCCAAACGTATCAAAATCTACGGTATAAGAGACTCCAAGACCTTGAGTGTAGCCTATTTCTTCACCAAAATTACGAATACTGTTTTCTCTATTAAATACGGTAGCGGTAAGCGTACCATCTGAATTTAAAAGGAAATCGATTTGCACATCTCCTGCAATTACCGATTCTGAAGCACCACCAACGGGCACCCCCACTTTTCCGTTAATAAGTACGCGATCTGTAATTTTAGTTTGTAAAGTCACTCCTAAGCGATCATCCGATTGGTAGTCGGGACTGGTTTGTCCTGCTTCATAATTTAACCCGATATTAATTTTACTATCGCTATCTGAGAAAAAACCATTTACTAATCCGTTTAAACGCTCGGTTAACGTTCCGGTGACATTAAAATCTTTAAACTGCCTATTAAAAGTTCCGGTTGCTAATAAATACAAGGCTTGATTATCTCTATCTTCTTTAGATTCTAATCGGTAATTTAATTCTGATTTTAAAGTGGAACTTACGTTAGGAAACTCAAACTGAAAATTAGGTTCCGGCTTTTCTAATTCTCCAGTTAAATTAATCTCTAAATTAACAGGTATTGTCTGTGAAATAGGATTGTCTAATAAGGCTGAAGGATTTGTTCTTGTTTTGTAAATTGCTTTGATATTTATCTGTGCATTTAGCGGATCTCCGTTCCATTGCAGCGAACTATCGTATGGTTTTACCGTGAATTCCTTTTGTACAAAACCGCCAAACAAGAAGTTATACGAACCTTCCCAAACCACGAAGTCACCATACATATTAAACTTTCCATTGGTATTAATATTAAACAGTAAACTTCCTACGCCTCGTCCTTTAATAGAACTTCCCGTTTGCCTGTCCATTACAATTTCTATCAAGGCATCGTTTGTAACATCAAGCTCGAAATCAAGCTCTAAACCTGTTACTTTTTTAGCTTTAACTTCGTTACCTTTTTGTTTTTCTATTTTCTCTTCGGGAGATAGAAAATGAATAAACGAATTATCTCCAAACGACTCTAAATCGTTTAACGGAATATAAAATGCTGTCCCCTTTTTAGTTTCTGCCACAGCGCTAATACGCAGGGCTTCGGTAGGGCCTTTAATATCGGCATACCCACCAATAAAACCAGTTCCATAATACAGAGACTCGTCGGTGTATTTAGTATTAAGAATTAAAAGGCGGTCTGTATTTATAGTTAAATCTAATTTCCATTTCGAAAAATTAGTATGGCTTAAAGTACCATCTACAACACCTTTTGTTTGGTATTCTGTATCTGTAAGTTTTACATTATTAAACACAAAACTTTGATTTTTTAAAGTGACCGATGCTTTATCCTGAAAATCGAAATCGACATTCAATTCTGAAATCCCCAAACCACCATTATTTACTGTAACATCGCCATTAAAACTAGGCTGTTTTAAATCTCCAGTCACCGTTGCTTTACCAGTCATATCTCCCCTTACATTATATAATACAGGTTCTAAAAGCGGAGATAAAAGATTTAAACTGAATTTATTAAAAAGCAAATCTAAGTTGATTTGCGAGTTATTACTTGAAAAATCAATGTCTCCTACGGCTTCAAAAGTATTGGATACATCGTCCTTAATTTTTGCGTTTACCTTATAATTAGTTAATGAGTTGTTCCCGGTTATATTAGCATCAAAAGAGCCCAAATATTGCCTGTTTATTTCCAAATCGTCGATAGTAATTGCAGAATTTGGCCTGTATACGCCATCCTTCTGAAGCAAATCTAACTTACCATTAACCATCCCAGCCAGTGACAGACTATCAATGCGCGGTGTTATTTTTTGTAAATCGACGTCTTTAAAATTTAGTTTTAAATCTTTGTATGTAGAATCTCTTAAAACACCAGACAGTTTAATTTCTTCATTAAAATGATTCATCACCAATTCTTCGATTTTAATATTTTTAAAACCGTTATTGAATTCTATTTTATTTAGGCTGTCTCCTTTTTCGTTTATTTTCCAACTGTTGTTTTTAAATACAACTTCACTCTTTTTAAAACCCACAACCGAGTTGTCATTTTCATTAATGGTGTGGTAAAAGCTTAAATCGAATTTGTCGTCATTTTTATTACCGCCTTTAAACTCCGTTCTCATAAAAAGCGTGTCGTTTAACGTCACGTTAATTAAATTAAATTTGGATGCTTTATAGAACTTTGTATTTAAACTATCAATTTCAATATACGTGTTAAATAATGGGTTTTTATTATCTACTTGCACTTCGATCTCGCTAGCGAAATAGTCTAATATTGATATTTTAGGTGATTTAAAAGTGAATTTAAACTCTTTCTCATCGTTTTCTACACGCCCTTTAATAAAGGTATTGGCTCCTAAGTTTAACTCTGGATAGAAGACTTCTACAATTTTATTATAGATTTTGAAGTTAAAATCGATGTACTGTTTTGTTTTAATAACATTTGGAGGTGTACTGGTATAAATGCTTTTTATAGAGTTTTCAAATAAATTATCGATATCACTAAGCTTAAACACACCGCTCATTGCCCCTTCAATAATATCTGGGGAGTTTACTCGCAGGTATCGTTTTTCGTCTACAAAACGAGAGCTGATAGCAAAATCTTCAAAATAATAATCTTCAACTTCATTCTTGTACGTTGTTTTATTAAACAGAATATCGCCCACAGCATCGTCTAGTGTGGTCCCACTCATTTTCATATCTACAGTACCAGAAAAAATAGATTTCTCGTCTTTTGTATACAGATTTAGCGCTTTCAAATCGGCGTAATCTACCATTGCCACAAAGTCGAAAGTTTTAATCTTTTTAGATAAATTTGCTAATCCGTTGAACTCTAATTTTAAGTTTTTGTCTTTAGAAATTAATTTACCATTAAATACATTTTTCTCGTATTTGCCATCGACAGCAATATTTTGATAGGTGTACTTATTATAGTCTAGGGCATAAATATCTCCTTTTAAATGAGAACTAAGGTTGTCTTTTTTAAAGCCTACACCATCCACATCTAGATTGGCCGAGATTTTACCTAAGTTTTTATCATTTAACAACTTACCCATTTTAAACTCATCGAAAATAACGTTCCCTTTATATTTCGCCGCGTCGATGTTATTAATATCTACAATTTTTAAATTAGATTTTATAAAACCTAAGTCGGTAGTAATATTTAAATCTGCGGTAATAGCAGTAGTGGTAATATTTGTTTTTCCTGTTATTACAAACACTCCTAATTTATTAAAAA
>JAGPVI010000203.1 GCA_018067115.1 Bizionia sp.
GTGCTGGGTTTATAAACTGAGGAAAAAAGGCTAAGAAAAACAAAGCTACTTTAGGGTTTAAAGTATTTGTAATTAACCCTGAAACGAAATTTTGTCGTCCGGTATTCATCTTTTGGTCTGCAGCCACTGTTTTAACTACTCCCTTTTTACTGAGAAGGCTAGAAATTCCTATAAAAATTAAATATGCCGCACCAATGTATTTTATTACGGAAAACGCTGTCGCAGATTTCGCCACAATAAGCGATAAGCCTAAAGCCGCAAACAACGTATGTACTAATATGCCAGTATTAATTCCTAAAGTGGAATATACACCCGCTTTTTTACCTTGACCAATAGATTTATTTAAAACAAAAATAGTATCTATTCCTGGTGTCATTACAAAAAAAAGAGCCGTTATAATAAACGTCATAAAATTTTCTATTCCCATAACCTGTGTTTTAAATTATTAATAAAAACAGCCGGTAAAAGTACTCTTATTTTTAAAGTACAATTGCTCTTTAATCAACATTAACACAATATTTAAGTCTATTTTTTAATTCAATTAACATATCCTTTCTTAAATAAATTAAATTAGACGAACTTAGGGCTATCTTTTTAAAGCGTTCTATTTTCTATAGCACGCATTTAATCATTAATTAACATTGCCCTTTTAATCACACAGAAACAATTAAACTATCTTTGCCGAACAATGCAAAATAAGATACAAAACAACATTAAAACCATAGAGTTATTTCTAAAAGGATCGGCCTTTTATAGAGGGATTGTACTAACTATTTCGGTAGTTATTCCTTTACTTTTCTTTTACTCCATAGATCTTTTTATATACGCCCCTCCTATTGTATTGGGTGCTTTTTTAAATGCACCCAGTGATGTTCCGGGTAGTCTAAAACGAAAAATAAATGGTATTTTGATCAGTATTGTTTTAACAACGCTTGTTACATTTATTATATTTCTTGCCAAACCTATTTTTACAATTTTACTTATTGTAATAGCTGTTTTAAGTTTTTTAATTTCAATGATTTCTGTGTATGGTTTTAGGGCCTCATTAATTTCATTTTCTGGATTACTAGCTATTGTGTTATCGCTAGCAGTAAGTAAGCCAGACATTCAATCTATACTTATTCACGTTGGCTTATTAGTAGTTGGTGGTTTATGGTATTTGGTAATATCCTTATTATCTGGTTGGTTAAGTCCTAAAAAGGATGATGATCAGTTATTATCAGACACCCTTTTATTAACAGGGAAATATTTAAAAATTAGAGCTAAGCTACTGTCAAAACCTCATAAGCGCGAAAAGTTTCAAAAGAAAGCACTTAATATACAGACACAAATTAGTGAAAAACACGAAACTCTTAGAGAACTATTATTAGAGGGCAGAAAACGTTCGGGACGTTCACATTCTAACGAGAAGCGTCTGCTACTGTTTATTTCTTCGGTAGATATTTTCGAACTTGCTTTAGCTAACACTTTAGATTATTCTAAAATCGATTCACTCTTCGGGGTTAAAAAGCAACATTTAAACGCTTTCAAAAAAATGAATAAAGTGATGGGTAATCACCTCATTACTCTATCTGAATTACTTATAAAAAAAGGAAAATTACCGGACGATACTATTCTCTATACGACATTGGATGAAACAGTACAGGCCATTCAAGACTACAAGAATGAAATTCAGTTACCAAAAGCGAGAGAAGGCGCTATTACATTGCGAAACCTTCACGAATACCAAAAGCTTTTATTAGAAGAAATAAAAGCCATCCGTCGTGTCTTAGGAAATGTAAAAAGCAACTCTAAAGTGCTTATAAGGCAGCAAGATTCTCGGCAATTTTTAACCTTGCAAGAGTATCGCTTTAATATTATTGTACAGAATTTTAGTTTAAAATCACCAATGTTTAGGCACGCGCTTCGTATTTCGATAGCAATTGTTTTTGGATTTGCCCTTGGTAGTCTGTTGGGGGTAAAAAACGCCTATTGGATCGCCCTTACTATTATTGTAATCATGCGCCCTAATTATGGTTTGACTAAAGAACGTTCTAAAAACAGAATTATAGGTACTTTAATTGGTGCTGTTATAGCAACGGCTATTGTAATAGTAACAAAGAACACCACCGTTTATATGGTGCTTGCAATTATTTCCTTAACATTTGCTTTCTCTCTTATCCAACAAAGTTATAAAGCTGGAGCAGCCTTTATAACTCTAAATATTGTCTTCGTTTATGCACTTATGGACCCCAATGCATTCGCTGTTATTCAATACCGTGTTATAGATACTGTTTTTGGAGCAGGAATTGCTGTACTTGCTAATTACCTCTTATTTCCAAGTTGGGAATACAGGAATCTAGACAGTGTTATTTTAGAAGTTATCGAGGCTAATAACAACTATTTACAAGCCACAAAAAAATTATATCACAACAAAGAAGAGCACAATTTAGAGTATAAAGTCTCTAGGAAAAAGGCGTTCTTGGCGATGAGTAATCTTAATGCCGCATTTCAACGATTAACTCAAGATCCAAAATCGAAGCAAAAAGAATCGGTTTTAATTTATGATATTGTAACGCTAAATCACACCATTCTATCGGGTATAGCTTCGATAGGAAGTTATACCGTTAATAATAAAACTACAAAACCATCAGAAGAGTTTGATATTCTTATTGCAGGAATTTCAACCTCTCTAAAAAACGCAGCATCTTTATTAACAGATAACGAAACTCAAAAACTATACAAACAACAGTCCGTGCAATTGGCTCAAGAGAAATTAATAGCCAATTACGATTACTTATCGCAAGAGAGGGATAAGGATATTGAAGCTGGAAATATTGAAATAGATAGTGATTTTTTATTGCATTTGCGAGAAGCTCATTTAATCACCAATCAATTAATTTGGTTAAAAACGCTAAGTAGCAATTTAAGAAAAGTGACTTTTAAATATAAAGCTGTTTTTAGGTTAAACTAAGCATTAATCCTTTGTTTTGTGCTTTAATAACGGAGATACAATTGAAAACAGTTCATTTTTCACACACATTATTGGCGACGACATCACCTTTAACAAGACGAGAATTGTAGTCTTAAAAATAAGAAGCTACAATCGCTTTTTAATTACCCTTATGCACCAATTTTTTCGTTTATCTTTGCGCCAAATATTAATATATGTCATTTAAAGACTTACAACTTAACAGACCGATTTTAAGAGCCATTGCCGAAAAAGGTTACGACAACCCGACATTAGTTCAAGAAAAAACAATTCCTTTAGTTTTAGAAAACAAAGACGTTATTGTTTCGGCACAAACAGGAACGGGTAAAACTGCCGCATTTGCACTACCTATTTTACAACGTTTGTACGATAAGCAAGACGCTCCAAAAAAAGGAAAGAAAATTCGTGCGCTAATTGTAAGTCCGACGAGAGAACTAGCGATTCAAATCAATGAAAATTTTGAAGCTTATGCTACTTACACAAATCTTAGTACCGCCGTTATTTTTGGAGGCACCTCTATAGAGCCTCAAAAAGATATTTTAAAAAAAGGTGTCGATATTTTAATTGCTACCCCAGGCCGTTTATTAGATTTACATAAGCAAGATATTATTAACCTTGATTTTATAGAAACTTTAGTCTTAGATGAAGCCGATTTAATGCTAGATATGGGCTTTATAGACGATGTTAGAAAAATTGATCGTCTCTGTCCTAAAGACAAGCAGACGCTTTTATTTTCTGCAACGATTCCTTTTAAAGTTCAAGATTTAGCGAAAACTATTTTAAAAGACCCGAAGCGTGTTGAAGTATCTCAAAACTCTTCAACCTCTAAAAATGTCGATCAGGCGTTGTATTACGTTCCTAAACCAAAAAAAATAGAATTGTGTTTGCATTTGTTACGCAATACAATTAAAGGGCACATCATTATTTTTCGCCGTACAAAATTTGGAGTTGAGAAATTAGAAAAAACACTTTTAAGAAACGGCTATAAAGCCAATAGTATTCACGGTGATAAAAGTCAAATTGAAAGACAAGAAGCTTTAAGTAGTTTTAAGAAAAAAGAGTTCAATATTCTTATCGCAACAGATGTTGCGGCTCGTGGAATTGATATTTTAAACTTAGACGCCGTAATTAATTTCGATGTACCCAATGTGCCAGAAACATATGTACATAGAATTGGGCGAACTGCTCGTGCCGGAAATACTGGTGGTGCATTTTCATTTTGCTCGGCAGACGAAAAGGATTATATTACAAATATCCAGAAATTAATTCATTTACAATTGGATGTTATCGACGATCACCCCTACCCGTTAGATCCTAAAGCTAAAGCTGTAATACAT
>JAGPVI010000209.1 GCA_018067115.1 Bizionia sp.
TTACGGACTCTCAGTGTGCACTGCAGTAACCGTTCAAAACGACACAGCATTTAAAGAATGTATGTGGATTGATAGCGCGGTTATTATTTCACAAATTGAAACACTTTTCGAACGCTTTAACATTTCCGTGGTAAAAATAGGACTCGTTAAATCATGGGAGAGTTTATATAAAATTGTGAACACGTTAAAACGACTCAACCCTGAGATTAAAATTGTTTTAGACCCTATTTTAAATGCGAGTGCTGGTTATAGTTTTCACGACTCCTCGCAGTTAGAACTGTTTTCCGAAGTGCTAAACAGTTGTTATTTTATCACACCAAATTACGAAGAAATACAAGCCTTATTTCCTGATAAAACAATTGAAGATACGATTGCTTATATTTCAGAAAAAACAAATATTTACTTAAAAGGCGGCCACAGAAAAGACAACATTGGCCGGGACGAGGTATATTATAATAAAATTGTACAACTCAATATTGAGCCACTCGCAACATCTATACATCAAAAACACGGCAGCGGCTGTGTTTTATCTTCGGCTTTAGCATCTAATATTGCAAGAAATACTGTTTTAGAAGATGCTTGTAAATTAGCAAAATACTACACCGAAACCTTTTTAAACTCGAATACATCCCTTTTAGGAACTCATAATTACACTACTAATGATTAGCAAATTACATTACATAACTCAAGGAGAGACTCCAGAAATTCATTTAGAAAACATTCAAAAAGCCTGTTCTTCTGGCGCCGATTGGATTCAGCTACGCTTAAAAAATGTAGACGAAGACACGGTACTTAAAACAGCACAAAAAGCGAGAGAACTAACCTCTCATTTTCAAACGCGTTTAATTATAAACGATCATTATAAGATAGCGAAAGAAGTGAAAGCAGACGGTGTACATTTAGGTCAAACCGACGCTTGCCCAATAGAAGTTCGTGACTATTTAGGTAAATTTTATAGTATTGGTGGTACAGCCAACACGCTAGAGGACTGTAAAAACTTAATAAAAAAAGGCGTTGACTACATAGGTCTAGGGCCCTACCAATTCACCTCAACCAAAACAAATTTAAGTCCGATTTTAGGATTAGAAGGCTACAAAACTATTTTAGATAACCTAAAAACAGACACCCCAATTATTGCTATTGGTGGTATTACTTTAGGAGAGGTATCCAATATTTTAGATACCGGTGTTTATGGGATTGCTGTTTCAGGAGAAATAACCAAAGACTTCAATAACATTAACGCGTTTAATCAAATAATAAATGGACCAACATTAGAGCAACGTTACACATTTGATAAAGACAAAAACGATGAATGATAGTTTAACAATAGGAGATAAAACTTTTAGCTCTCGTTTGTTTACGGGTACAGGAAAATTTAGTTCTTCGACAATAATGCGAGAGGCGTTATTAGCCTCAGAAAGCGAGTTGATTACGGTGGCATTAAAACGTGTAGACATCGCAAATGAAAACGACGATATTTTATCGCATTTAAACCACTCTAGAATACATTTACTACCAAACACATCGGGTGTTCGTACTGCGAAAGAGGCTGTTTTTGCTGCGCAGTTATCACGAGAAGCTTTAGAAACCAATTGGGTAAAATTAGAAATTCATCCCGATCCCAAATATTTATTACCAGATCCCATAGAAACATTAAAAGCCGCCGAAGAATTGGTGAAACAAGGATTTATAGTTATGCCATACATACATGCAGACCCTGTTTTGTGTAAGCGTTTAGAAGATGCTGGTGTACAATGCGTCATGCCACTGGGAGCACCAATTGGCAGTAACAAAGGTTTAAAAACAGAAGATTTTTTAGAAATAATTATCGACCAAAGTAACGTGCCTGTAATTGTAGATGCTGGTATTGGTGCGCCTTCTCACGCAGCATATGCTATGGAGTTAGGTGCAGATGCTGTTTTGGTAAACACCGCAATTGCAGTCTCTAAAAACCCCGTAGCAATGGCAAATGCTTTTAGACTTGCTGTTATAGCTGGCCGTATGGCTTACAATGCTAAATTAGCACCAATAAAACAAACCGCAGAAGCTAGCTCGCCCCTAACCTCTTTTTTAAATGTCTAGTTTTACATCGCTTTTTAACAATCAGGATTGGAATACAATAGTAGCCGATATTTACAGCAAAACAAGTGTCGATGTAGAAACGGCTTTGCATAATAAAAAACGCAGCTTGGAAGATTTTAAAGCTTTAATTTCTCCCGCTGCAAAGCCTTATTTAGAGCAAATGGCGCAATTAAGCAACGCTTTAACTAAAAAACGTTTTGGAAATACGATGCAAATGTTTGCGCCTATGTATTTAAGTAACGAGTGCCAAAACATTTGCACCTATTGCGGCTTTAGTTTAACTAATAAAATCCCCAGACGCACATTAACAGATGCCGAGATTCTAAAAGAAGCTCATTTTTTAAAAAATAAAGGTTACAACCATATTCTATTGGTAACGGGAGAAGCTAATAAAATTGTTGGCGTTGAATATATAAAAAAAGCTATAAAACTTCTTAATAAAGAGTTCGCTAATATTACTATTGAAGTGCAGCCTTTAGACCAAAACGAGTATGAATTATTAGTAGAAAATGGCTTATATGCGGTTTTGGTTTACCAAGAAACCTACCACAAAGAAGAATATAAAAAACACCATCCTAAAGGTAAAAAATCTAATTTCGAATACCGGCTAGAAACGCCAGACCGATTAGGAAAAGCAGGCGTGCATAAAATTGGATTAGGTGCTCTATTTGGTTTGGAAGATTGGAGGGCAGACAGTTTCTATACCGCTTTACATTTACAATATTTACAAAAAACGTATTGGCAAACAAAATACTCCATATCATTTCCTAGATTGCGACCACACTCTGGAGGTTTGGAGCCTAAAGTCATTATGGAAGATGCCGATTTAGCACAGTTAATTTGTGCGTATCGCTTGTTAGACGAAGATATTGAGTTATCGATTTCCACAAGAGAAAGCGAGACGTTTAGAAACAACATTATAAATCTAGGAATTACCTCTATAAGTGCCGAATCTAAAACAAACCCTGGTGGATACGTTGTAGAACCACAATCTTTAGAGCAGTTTGAGATTTCTGATGAACGCAGCACAGAAGCCATTGCTGCAATGCTAAGAGAAAAAGGTTTTGAAGTAGTTTGGAAAGACTGGGAAACGTTTTCATTAGTATAATATTGATAACATTTAATAAAATAATTTACAAATGACTTTACATCCAGAAGAAAAGCAACAATATGATCGTCACATTATTTTAGACGAGATAGGCCTTTCTGGTCAAGAAAAACTAAAACAGGCTAGCGTTTTGGTCATTGGCGCTGGCGGTTTGGGCTGTTCGGTATTGCAGTATTTAACGGCATCTGGAGTTGGAACAATTGGTATAATAGACAACGACGTAGTGTCGCAAAGCAATTTGCAGCGTCAAATATTATACACACATAATGACATTGGCAAACTCAAAGCAGAAATAGCAGCAGATAGGTTATCAGGCTTAAATCCTTATGTAAATTTTGTTGTTTATACTGAGAGACTTTCCACGGAAAACGCGATACTTTTATTTAATTTATACGATATTATTGTAGATGGAAGCGACAATTTCGCGACACGATATTTAGTAAACGATGCAGCCGTGCTCACCAATAAACCTGTTGTTTTTGGATCTATTTTTAAATTTGAAGGTCAGGTGTCTGTTTTCAATTATAAAAACGGCCCGACTTATCGTTGTTTGTATCCAACACCTCCAGCTCCTAATACGATTCCTAACTGTTCCGAAATTGGAGTTTTAGGTGTTTTACCGGGAATTATTGGTAGCTTTCAGGCAAACGAAGTCATTAAGATAATCTGCGGTATTGGTACCGTTTTAACTAAGAAGCTCCTCACTTTTAATACACTTACAATGAAGCAAGTTGTACTAAACTATAAAAAGGACAGCTCCATTACTATTGATGCTTTACAAGAAAACTACGATATTAATTGTAGCATAACATTACAATCTCTTTCTGAAATTACTATGAAGGAATTAAAATCGTCTCAAGAGGAATATACATTATTAGATGTAAGAACACTTTTAGAACGCGAGTATTTTAATATTGGTGGTTTGCATATTCCGTTGCAGGAATTAGACAGCCGTTTTGAAGAAATTAAAACCGATAAAAAAATAGTAGTGTATTGCAAAGCAGGAATGAGAAGCGAAATGGCTATTCATATCTTGAAAGAAAAAGGCTTAAAAAATAATCTTATTAATTTAAAGGGCGGATTATTTTATTAGCATTAACCTACTTAATAAACCCGCTAGCTCTAGCGTGCTCGATAGCTTGCTTGCTTTTCTCAACTAAAAGTACTGGAGTCGATTTATATTCATCTAGAATACCGCGAACACGCTGCATTCGTTTTTTATGATTAACACTTCTTAAATAGATCGCTTTAATTCTATCGGGATATTGCTCTGCTATTTCAATGTAAATATCGGGGTCGTGTTCGCCGCTATCACCAATTAAAATAAAAGGTAAATCTGGATATGTTTTAAGTAAGTTGATAATTTCTTTCTGCTTTTGAGGTTTTTCGTCAATGGCCTTCTTTTTAAAAAGGCTATCAAAATTCCGCAATAAAATAGGGCCTTTCGGAAAATCGTTTTGTTTTAAAAAGAGTTTTAAGTATCGGTATAAATTCCACGGACTATGGCTAACATAAAATATAGGATTTGCTTCTTCACCAGAAGCTCCGCGATGCAGCAAATGATAAAATTCTGAAGCACCCTCCAATGGCAAACGCGCCAGTGCCGATTTAAAAATACTGTTAATAATGAGGCGCCATTTTAAAAATGAGACTACGCCAGTATGCAATATAGTATCGTCGATATCGCTGGCCACACCAAATTTGGCTTGTGAAGACGGAATTAATATTTCGGCTGGAAATATATTCCTATTCTGTATAGAACGCTTAATATTAACGTCGCTATAACTTACTTGACACGGCATCCACCCTTCACTATTTGTTAAAGATTTTAAATCTTTTAAGTCGGCTTTAACCTTAAAATACCCTTTATTATCGGTTGTCGTTTTTAAAATTTTTCCGTTTGGTAGTTTTATATTTAAAGCGGTGTTTCTAACCTCATCGACCTCTAAGCGTTTATAAGAATTTATGAGCAGACCAAGCCACGTTTTGCTTTCTAGGTTTATATTTTCATCCTCTAACGCCCGTCCCTTCAGATAGAAGTGTGTATCGGTGCCATAACTTTGAAAGGCTATAATTTGAAGTGGATCTTTTTTAAACATAATTGGCTTTAAACATAAGACTTGATTTCAATTAAAAAATTGAAGAGATCAATTTAAATAAATATTTTTCAATAAAAGGCTGAAGACCGTTTTACTTTTGGACTTAAAAAAACAGAATTCATACTAAAGACCGAAGAATCAGCTCGGTTTTAACATTTATAAAAACAACTATTTCCTTAAAACAACATACTGAGAAGTTAAAGACATCTGCTGGTTTTTAAAAAGTAATGACTTTAAACAAAGAAACCACAGAATATCCTGTGGTTTCTTTCTAAATTAGAAATTATGATTAGCGTTTATCTTTTATTTTAATCTTAAAAT
>JAGPVI010000067.1 GCA_018067115.1 Bizionia sp.
ATTACAGCGTAAAATAACAACTGGCAACACCTTGTACAGTTAATGGCTACTTCTCGCCTACTCAACTAAACCCTCACAAATTTTCAATCTCAATTTTATTTGTTAAATTAGATGCTTAACCACGCAACTAGTCTTACACCAAACATGGTGTCCCTTTAAATAATGAGAGTTAATAAACAAATAGTACTGCTTTTTGCGTTTATCATTCTGGCAAACTTTAGCTTCGCACAATCGCAAAAATCGTTTGATCGCTTGGTTGTAAACACCAATGCCTACCTGCTTCAATACAGTAAATTGAGTCCTTTTGGTAGTAAAAATTTTATTGCATTAAAAGAATCTAATTTACCAAGCAAAAATATAAAAGACCTTAAAACACATTTTGAAGCGGATGCTGGTCATGTCAAAGATTCTATTTCAGAATATAATTTACTTCTTGAATTTCAGGGTCTGATTACCGAAAATATTGAGCGTATTATTTCTCACAATACATTCAAAGACAATACTATTAAAGAGCAAATCTCTGATGCTTACGATTTATCTATTGTTGTTTCTGACGATAAGAAGCTTTACCATTTTTCTTTAGATGAAAAAACAGGAGGCTCTTATAGAAGTCGGATTTCGATTACACATTACACCGGAGATAGTATAGATACCACCGTTTTAGAAAATTATAGTTTTAATACTATAGAGACAATAGAAACTAAAGAAGGCACAAAATACGTTTTAACCGGTTCTGTTAGAGGGTGCTCGTATTGTTTCGAGACATTTGTGATGCTCGTAAAATTAGAAAATGGTGTCTTTAAACAAGATTTTGTTTACGCTGTTAATTCCAGGAGCTGGGAAGAAGGCGTAAGTTATGACTCGGAATCTAAAACAATAACTGTAGATTATATTACAGACGACTTAACAACAGATTGCCATTGCTTAAATTATGCTACATTAGATGCTCAAGAAAATGATTATAACACTTATGATGAAGACATTGAACCCATTGAAAAAAGATGTCACTGTACGTTTCAGTTCAATGGTTTAAATTTTGAGTTAACAAAAGAAGTTTCCAGCATATTTAAAGAATAAAATAGCAAGCAACCCCAATTAATGAAAATAGTTTTCCCTGTACTAGTTCTCTCCTTTTTACTTACTGTAGTTAGTTGTAAAAAAAATACGACTGAAACCACGGTAGATAAAAACCAAACCGAAACACATAAACAACGTGTTATTTCTAGAGATTCTATAATTACCAAAAATCCAATCGTACCTAAAGAACACTATGAGTACTTTTTTGTAAGTGCTAGATCGGGCTTAAATTATAGAGACTTACCTAAAGGTGAAGTGTTAGGAAAATTCCCATTAAATACGCAATTAAAAGTAATTGCATACCCTAAAGTTTTAGACCAAATTATTGAAAATGACACCATTTTAAAAGGGGAATGGCTAGGTGTAGAACATAAAAAAGATACTGTTTATGTTTTTAGTCGTTTTATGTCTTTAGACTATACTTTTTCCGACTTAAAACTATATAGAACCAGTCCGTTTTATAAGGAACATAATGAGGACATTAGAACAGGGTTTTTAAATCTTTCAGAAAGCTATTTCACAGGAGATTATTATACTACAGAAAATGAGCCCAACCGTTTACTTCTTTCAGAAAGAGATTTAAAAAAAGATACCATAACATTAAACCCAGCACAGCGAAAACAATTTCTTAAGAGCGTTAATATTAACGATTCAGATCTCATATTTGTTTACGAGATAAAGAAAGATGTAATCCATTCTTACAAGGTAAAAGACTTGCCTGCTATTGCGTGTTTAAATATCTATTTTGATTCTTATAACCAAGCTACCGCTAGAGAATACGATTACGAATTTGGTCTAAATTTAAAGAATAACTATACTGGAGATTGGGAAAACTTTACTTATGTTGGCAATTATAATCCGTTTAAAAAAGGTGAACTGAAACCCATTATTTGGAAAAAAGCCGACACTACTATAGTCCGCAAAAATTTAAGCACTTTAATAAATTCAGCGACTATTAACTTATCCGCTTTAAAAATTGAAACCGCGTATCTGTATAAACAGGATGATTTAGAGTACTATTTATTAAACAACAATAGACTAATAGTTGTAAATAAAAAAGAACAAAGAATGGTATATAATAACACGTATCACTGGGGAGAAAGCGCCTCTTTGACTGCGCCTAAAATGGAAAATGATACTATAAACGATGTAAGTCAGCATACAGGTAAACTATTTAAAAATAAGCCATCCGTTGTTTTCGGCTTTCAATATTTCTCTTTTGGATGTGAATCGATTAATTTTTTAGAAGAAACGGAACCTTCAATAGGACTACTTTGCGATAATAGACATTAGAGCCTGAGGCATAACACAATAGTAAATGAACTGCTAACGCCAGGCCTATTTAGTAATAGGTCTTCAGAATATTCTATTTGGTATTTATTTACTAAATTGAGTCGCAACCACACAACCAACGCCATACAAACACCGTTTAAAGCAACAAAACAATAGTATAATGAAAAACAAGGCCATTTATAACGACGCTCCCGAATATTACACTTACTTTTTTGATTTAATACAAACCGATGATTTAGATTCTGAGTTTGAAAAAAGCACGGCATTAACACTAGATGTTTTTAATGTAATTCCCCCGGCATTAGAAAACTATGCTTACCAGCCCAATAAATGGACTATTAAGGAAGTGTTGCGACATATAATAGATATGGAAAGGGTCCTTGCTTATAGAGCTTTTCGGTTTTCGCGATTGGACGATACACGTTTATCTGGTGTTGAAGAGAACGATTATATAGAAAATGTAAACCTAACAGATATAACATTATCAGACTTAAAAGAAGAGTATTTAGCCGTCCGAAATTCCACCATTCTTATTTATAAAAATAGTAGTAACAAAATGCTAGATTTTAAAGGCACTGCCAATAACCAAACTTTCACGGCTAGGTCGCTAGGTTTTTCTATGATTGGCCATAACATACACCATTGCAATTTTATTAAAGCGATGTATTTAAATAAATAGTAATAACCCCTAGCACAGTCTTTAAAAAGAAGCAAACTAAAGCTAGAACCGAGTCCTTTAACGCGTTTAAGACTGTATGGATCCCAAGTATACCCTTAGCGATTGCCAACCCTTTTATACCTAGCTCCTATAAATGAAACCTAAAAAATTAAGAACGCATTGAAAAAACGCGTAGTACTCATCTTTGGCATCCTGCTATTCCTTATCGCAGGTTTTTTTATATCGAAAAGCGTTAATTTAAATCCTAATTATAAAGTGGGACAAGAAATAGATGGTTTAAACGGCGTTTCCGTTTACTATAATGGTGGCGTTGGTACTGTAGTGGGGCGACAATTAGCTCCAGACGGTTATAACCTTGGTCTAAAATACCAATGTGTAGAATTCGTAAAGCGCTATTATTACGAACATCTAAATCATAAAATGCCCAACAGCTATGGCCATGCAAAAGATTTTTTTAATGCTAAAATAAAAGATGGCGAAGTAAACAAGCAGCGCAATTTAAAGCAGTTTAAAAACGGAAGCCTCTCTAAACCCAAAGAAAATGATTTGCTCATTTATTCGGGAACAGCTCTTAATACATACGGCCACGTGGCCATTATTTCTAAGGTTACCGAAAAAGACATTGAAATTATTCAGCAAAACCCTGGCCCTTACGGCAAATCTAGAGAAAAGTATCGTTTACTTTATCACAGTGGCATCTGGCACATTAAAAATAAGCAGATTTTAGGGTGGTTAAGAAAATAGCCTAAATCCTCTACTTACAATACCGTATATATGTAATACACACGTCTTCACCTCTCCCCCATATACGCTGGGGTTTCTTGTTTCATATTTATTTGCTAAATTACGTCCTTAACCACATCATTACCCCAAACACCTAGACACAACCAGTAGTATGAAAAAAATCCAACTTGTATTCATTTGTATAATCATTTTTAGCTGTGCATCTCATACTTCTAAAACCAGTAAAAAGAATTATGAAATAGGGCAGCATACAACGCTAAGGCTAAACGAAACGGACACTATTAAAGTGAATAAATTGGGCTTTACACCTAAATATAGCGCTACCGACTTACAAAAATATCTATTTAATACCTATGGTAAGTGGACTAATACCATTGAATCCGATAAAGACTACCCGTATTTAATTTGGGAGAATCTAAAACTTTTAAAAAACAGCGATCAATTATTTACTGTTGCTGCAAGTGGCGAAGATTACGAGTTTAAAACTGTTAAAATTAACGGAGTCCAAAAATATAGTCGCATTTTATATTGTTCGGCACTAGTCTTTAACGCTCAAGGTGTAGACTGCCTGCAAGAGTCTTCCAAAATAAAAGATGAGCTAGCCCAATATTTTATTAGTGGAGTAAAATCTGTTAAGAAAAAGAATACACTTTTCGAGAAAGAAATAAGCACACATTAAATACTAATTACTGCACGCTACACCGCATAATTTACTGGGAGCTTCTCGCCTACTCAATACAGTTATTCGCTAGCCTTTTCACATCCAAAACCATTAAGGTTATTGGCCATTACCAAATGAAAAAGACATATAAAATACTATTTTGGATCACTTTACTATTTTTATTCTTAACGAATATATTTTGGCTATATAAAACAATTGATACCGCCGTTGGACATAATTATTATAAAGTTAGTTGTAATGAGTATTATACCGATATGCTAAAATTCAGACAAATTATAGAAACAAAATTAACTAAAAAAGAAGCTATAGCTTTCCTTACTAAAAATAGCATTACA